>PXSC01000050.1 GCA_003023535.1 Halobacteriales archaeon QS_9_70_65
CGGGAGCGCGCCGCCGCCGCCGCCCGGCAACCCGACGTCACCGTTTCCTCCCTCATCCGTCGGGGTGGCAGCCTGGGCGCGGACGACGCCGGCCACGGTCTGGTTCGCTCTGATGGTGTGGTTCCCCGGCTCGGTCACGCGGTAGGGCACCCGGAGGGTCGTCGTCTCGTTCGCCGGGAGGGTGAACGTCTCCGTTTTCTCCAGATCGCCGTCGTTCCGCACCTGGACGACGAACTCGTCGCGCTCCTCGGCCGCGTTCTCGACCTCGACGATGACCTCGATTTCCTCGCCGGGCGTCACCTCGTACCGGCTCAGAGACGCGTTGACTATCGTCTGCTGCTCGTTCGATTCGTTCCGGTTGGTTCCTTCGTCGGGGTCCTCACCGTCGGACGTTCCGTTGTCGGTTTCGTTCCCGTCCGACGCGCCGTCGCCATCCCCGCCGGCGCCCGACGAACGTTCGTCGTCATCGCCGCCGAACGCCACGTCGTCGGTGCCGTCGTCGGTGCTGTCATCGGTACCGTCGTCGGCGCTGTCGTCGGTATCGTCGAGGTAATCCGGGGTACCGTCGCCGTCAGCGTCCCCGGTTCCCTCCTCCGAGTCGGGAATCCCGTCGCCGTCGGAGTCTTCGTCCTTGTAGTTCGGCGTGCCGTCACCGTCGGTATCGCCGGTGCCCTCCTCCGAGTCGGGAATCCCGTCGCCGTCCGTGTCGGGGTCCTCGTAGTTCGGCGTGCCGTCGCCGTCGACGTCGCCGGTCCCTTCGTCGGCGTCCGGAATCCCGTCGCCGTCGGAGTCTTCGTCCTTGTAGTTCGGCGTGCCGTCACCGTCGGTGTCATCGGTCCCGTCTTCGGCATCGGGGATTCCGTCGCCGTCGGAGTCCCCGTCCTGATAATCTGGCGTGCCGTCACCGTCGGTATCGTCCGTGCCTTCCTCCGAGTCGGGAACTCCGTCACCGTCCGAGTCGGGGTCCTGATAATCCGGCGTGCCGTCACCGTCGGTGTCGCCGGTGCCCTCCTCCGAGTCAGGGATGCCGTCGCCGTCGGTATCCCCGTTTTCTTGTGGGTCGTCGCCCTCCTCGGCGCTGCCGTCGGTGTCGCCGTCGAGGTAGTCCGGTACGCCGTCGCCGTCGGCGTCGCCGGTGCCCTCCTCCGCGTCGGGAACCCCGTTGCCGTCGGAGTCTTCGTCCTCGTAGTTCGGTTCGTCGTCGTCGTCGGCGTCACCGGTGCCCTCCTCGGCGTCAGGGATTCCGTCGCCGTCGGAGTCTTCGTCCTGGTAATTCGGCGTCCCGTCACCGTCGGTGTCGTCGGTTCCGTCTTCGGCGTCCGGAATGCCGTCGCCGTCCGAGTCGGGGTCCTGATAATCCGGTGTCCCGTCGCCGTCGGTGTCGTCGGTGCCTTCCTCCGAGTCGGGGATACCGTCACCGTCGGAATCTCCATCCTCGTAGTTCGGCGTGCCGTCGCCGTCGGCGTCGCCGGTTCCCTCTTCGGAGTCGGGAATCCCGTCGCCGTCAGTATCGCCGTCCTCTAGCGGTCCGTCGCCCTCTTCGGCACTGTCGTCGGTGTCGTCATCGAGGTAGTCCGGCACACCGTCGTCGTCGGCGTCGCCGGTTCCCTCCTCGGCGTCGGGAACCCCGTCACCGTCGGCGTCGGGGTCCTGGTAGTTCGGCGTGTCGTCGCCGTCGGCGTCGCCGGTTCCCTCCTCGGCGTCCGGAATCCCATCACCATCGGAGTCTTCGTCTTTGTAGTTCGGCGTGCCGTCGCCGTCGACGTCGCCGCTGCCCTCTTCGGCGTCCGGGATTCCGTCGCCATCGGAATCGGGGTCTTGGTAGTTCGGCGTCCCGTCGCCGTCGACGTCGTCCGCGCCTTCCTCGGCGTCCGGAATGCCGTCACCGTCCGCGTCGTCGTCGCCCAAGTTCTCGTCTCCGTCGGACGTGCTGTCGGTGTCGCTGTCGAGGTAGTCCGGCACGCCGTCGCCGTCGGCGTCGCCGGTCCCTTCCTCGGCGTCGGGGACGCCGTCGCCGTCCGAGTCCGTATCCTTGTAATTCGGCGTGCCGTCGCCGTCGGCGTCGCCGGCCCCTTCTTCGGCGTCGGGAATCCCGTCGCCGTCGGAGTCTTCGTCCTTGTAGTTCGGGACGCCGTCACCGTCGACGTCGCCGTCACCTTCCTCCGCGTCGAGGATACCGTCGCCGTCCGTGTCGGTATCCTCGTAGTTCGGCGTCTCGTCGCCGTCGACGTCGCCGCTGCCCTCATCGGCGTCGAGGATGCCGTCGCCGTCGGAGTCTTCGTCCTTGTAGTTCGGCGTCCCATCGCCGTCGAGGTCACTGGTCCCTTCGTCGGCGTCGGGAATCTCGTCACCGTCCGTGTCGGTGTCCTCGTAGTTCGGCGTCTCGTCGCCGTCGACGTCGCCGCTACCCTCCTCGGAATCGAGGATGCCGTCGCCGTCGGAGTCTTCGTCCTTGTAGTTCGACGTGCCGTCACCGTCGACGTCGTCGGTCCCCTCTTCGGAGTCGAGAATCCCGTCGCCGTCCGAGTCCGTATCCTTGTAGTTCGGCGTGCCGTCGCCGTCGGCGTCGCCGGTCCCCTCTTCGGCGTCGGGAATCCCGTCGCCGTCGGCATCGGTGTCGTCGAAGTTCGGATTGTTGTCGCCGTCGACGTCGCCGTCGCCTTCCTCCGCGTCGGAAATGCCGTCGCCGTCCGTGTCGGTCGTCTCGGTCGGCGTGTCGACGCTGAACGTGGCGGTTTCGGTGCCGACGTTCTCGCCGTCGTCCTCGGCGTACACCGTCACCTCGTAGTCGCCGTCGGAGAGATTGGTCAGGGTCGTACTGGAGTCGAACGTCCCATTACCACCGGGGTCCAGGCTGTAATTCCACCCGCTGACGTTCTCGTTCGCGCTGGCGTTGAGCGGTACGTTGCTGCTGTCGTACGTCGTTCCGTCGGCCGGGGCGGAGATGGTGACCGTCGGTGCGGTCGTGTCGACGGTGAACGTGACCGTTTCCGTACCAACGTTCTCGCTGTCGTCCTCGGCGTACACCGTCACCTCGTAGTCGCCGTCGTCGAGACCGGTCAGGGTCGTATTGGGGCTGAACGTCTGATTGCCCTCTCCGTCGCCCAGGTTGTAGCTCCACTCGCTGACGGACTCGTCCGCACTGACGTTGAGCGAAACGTTCTCGCTTCCGTAGGTCTCCCCGTCGGTCGGGTCGGAGATACTGACCGTCGGCGCGGTCATGTCGTCGGAGTCGTTGCCCGTCGAGTCGAACACGGTCGTCGCGCCTCCCGAGATGCCGGCCTTTTTGTCCGGACTGATCGTGCCGTCGGAGGCGGTCTCGAAGGAACCGGTACTGCCGTTGAGCATGCTGTAGCGGAGGTTCCCGTTGTCCTTGAGGCGGTAAATGACCTCGAGGTCGCTGTCACCGGTCACGTCCGCGGCACCGATCGGCGCCTTCGTCGCTTTCCCGTAGTTGGACTTTATATACGTCAAGTTCTCGTCGCCGGTGTAATCGACCAGCACGAGGTTGCTGCTTCCGGTGACGGCCGCGACCCGCTTGTTACCGTCGCCGTTGAAGTCGCCGAGCGGGCCGGCGCCGACTCCAGCGTCCACGCCAACCCCGGAGAAACTGGTGCTCTCGAGGTCGGGGTTGCCGTTGTCGTTAGTCTCGTTGTCCACGTACCAGATTTCGTCGGAGTCGCCGACGTACACGACCTCCTTCGCGCCGTCGCCGTCGAAGTCATCGTAGTCGATGACGCCCTTCACTCCACCCCTGTTTCCCGTATCGGCGACCAGCTGGGGATCCCCTCCCGGTTCGATTTTATAAATAGAGGTGCTGTCGCTGGCCCTGTAAATGACGGCCGTCGTCCCGTCACCGTCGTAGTCGCCCAGTGCTATGGTCGTCGTTCCGCTGGTCGCCTCGTCTGCATCTGTGAGGTTCTGTGTGTCCCCGTCCGGTTCGACGAGCCGGATCTTTCCCTGGTCGGTGACCGACGGAACCTCGACGGTCCCATCGTCGTCGATGTCGGCCGGTGGGCCGATTATCTCGGCCGGGACGTCCGTATCCGTCGTGTCGCCGTCCGCGTCCACTATGTGGACCGTTCCCGAGCCCCCGTCTACATAGGCCATCCTGGACTCGTCGACCGTCCCCGTCTCGCCGCCGGCGACCGGAATGGAGACGGTTCCCACGACCACTATACACACGATCGCGACCGTCAGCAGCGACGACCCGCTGCGTCCGAGTCGATCGATCAGTGCCCCGATGCCGTATTTTGTGTGTGATGATTTCATGCTGGAGGATTCCCCCGTCCTGACAGAGCGGTGTCTCTCTGTGAGCCAACTCCGCGTATCTCTTAAATAAGCCCATTGCCGGTAATTCTTCGTATTTTATGTCGTCGCGTGAAGTTCTAACAAATAATTCGGCGACCGCGACACTTTATTAATTCCTGCCTATTCTACTTTTTACACTGGGGGGTCCCGCCGTCGACGGCGCTTCGCGCCGTCTGCCCGTCGCGTCTCCGACGCACGCTGTCGTCGGACAGCACCCGACTGCCCGACGGGCGTAGTCCCGCTCCATCCGGGACGTTAACGAATCGCTCTGCGATTCGTTCGCATCTCGTAGGAGCTTCGTTCCTGCGGACCCACCGGAAATCGAGATTTCCGAGACACCAGAGATCTGCGATTTCCGGGGACGTCGACGAAACGCGAAGCGTCTCGTTGACGTCACCCGGCTTTCGGCCTGTGTTGTCGTCCGAAAATCTTCGGATTTTCGTGATCACGGGAGAGCGAAGCTCTCTCGGACGACTCCTCGAGGACGGAGCACAGCGGCTGAAATCAGGTGAACCGACTGAGAGACGGTCGTGGTGCCGTCCGGTCAGACCACCCGGTCGCCGTCGTCGTCGTAGATCTCGATGGCGTCGACGGGACACGACCGGGCGGCGAACTTCGCGTCCAGCTCCGCGTCGTCCGGCACTTCCCGCTCGAAGACGTCCGGCGCCACCTCCTCGGCGGCCGCGAGGTCCGCCTTGCCGTCGGCCTCGTCCCGCTCGAAGGCGTCCCACTCGGCGACGCACGACGCCGGCCGATCGCTACCGGGAGTCGCTACGCCATGACGGGGACGTAGTCGACGCGGCCTGCCCGGACGGCCGTCTCCGGGGCCTCGATGTCGTCGAGGGCGCGCCGGACCGTCGACCCCAGGTCCCGGGCAGCTCCTCGTAGTCGACCGCGCCGGCCAGTTCGTCCCGCGTCGCCAGCAGGTCCCCGCGGTGGCCCTCGACCGCCCCGAGGTCGGAGCTCGCGGCCTCGATGACGCCGAGGACGGTCTCGCGGTCGCGACTGCCGGCCGGACGGAGCGCCTCGACCGTCGTCGCCGGCACGTCGGGGAGGTCACCGTCGACCACGACGTCCGAAAAGGCGAGCCGGCCGCCCGGACGGAGAACGCGGCGGGCCTCCGCCAGCGCCTCGGGTGATTGGCCGATGGACGGAGCACGCATTCCGCGACGACGACGTCGACCGCGTCGTCGGCGACCGGAAGCGAGGTCACGTCGCCGACGACGGTCGCGCCGCTCCGGGGCCGGCCGCCGTGGCGCCGCGGTCACGGGCGACCGCAAGCGACTCGCCGGCCCCGCAGCCGACGTCCAGTAGCCGGCTGTCGGGGTCGACGCCGGCCCGGTCGAGCAGCCGCTCGGGCGCCGCGACGCCGCCGGGGTGCAGCGGCTCGTCGAGAAAGGTGTTCGGCGTCCTTCACGGGGTGGCGGCCGACTCCAGGAGGTCCGCCACGTCGGTACCCCTCCACATCGTCCGGCGTCGGACCGGGCGGTCGCCGGGGGCGTCCAGCCGCAGCAGCCTTTTTGTGGGGCTCTCCCAACCCGGCGGCATGGTCGACGTCGTCGAGCGCGAGTCGGACGAGGACCCGACGACGGTCGCGGCCGACCTCCTCGTCGCCACACGGGCCGGCGACGACCGCGACCCCGGCCCCCACCTCGCGGCGCTGGCCGGCTACGACCACGACGACCTGGCGGCGGTCCGCGACGACCGCGAGCGGGCGCTGGCCTTCTGGATCAACCTCTACAACGCCGGCACGCAACTGCTGCTGGAGCGGCGGCCGGAACTGTACGAGAGCCCGCTGCGGTTCGTCCGGTTCTTCCGGGCCGACGCCGTCACCGTCGCCGGCTACGGTCTCGGGCTCGACGCCATCGAGCAGGGCATCCTCCGGGGCGGCCGCTCGAAGTACGGCCTCGGCTACCTGCCGCGGCTGCCGTGGCCCTTCGAGCGCCGCTACCGCGTCGATCGCGACCCGCGGGTCCACTTCGCGCTGAACTGCGGCGCCGAGAGCTGTCCGCCGATCCGTGCCTACGACCCCGACCGGATCGACGACCAACTCGACGTGGCGACGGCGTCGTACCTCGCGGGAACGGTCGATTACGACCCGGCGGCCGGCGTCGTCCGCCTGCCGCGGCTCTTCCTGTGGTACCGGGGCGACTTCGGCGGCCGAAGCGGCATCCGGCGGGTCCTCCGGGAGTACGACGCGATTCCGGCCGACGCGGACCCGAAGTTCCGCTACCGGTCGTGGGACTGGTCGCGGGCCGCGGGGAAGTTCGCGTAGAGCCGTCAGCCGCCGCCGTCGGTCGCCGGCCGGCCGGCGCTGGCGACGTATATCGTGCCGGCGTTGTACGACTCGACGGTCGCCGTCTCGAACCGCGTTTCGACGGCCGCGGGGACGTCGGCGGCGTGGTTCCAGTCGGTCAGCACCCGGAGAACGGGGACGATCAGCGGGTTGAGCACGCGCAGCGGAAGCGGCTGGAACGGCCGGGCGTCGAGCACCGCCAGCCGGCCGTCGGCCCGGAGACACCGGGCGGCGGTCGCGACGGCCGCCGCCGGATCCGGGGTCGCGCTGACCGACATCGCCGCGTAGACCGCGTCGAAGGCGTCCGCGCGGACGCCGAGGTCGGTCGCGTCGCCGCGGACGACGTGGACGTTCTCCCACCGGTCGGCGGCCGCCGCCGCCGTCTCGGCCATGCCGCGGCTGTAGTCGACGCCGACGACCCGGCCGTCGGGGCCGACGGCCTCGCGGAGCCGTCCGAGCGTCCGCCCGTGGCCACAGCCCAACTCGAGAACCGCCTCGCCGGCCGACGGCGACAGCGCCGCCAGGCTCCGGCGGCGGAGTGTCGACTCCCGGCCGGCGAAGGCGACGGCGTACAGCAGCCGCAGCGCCCAGGGGTTGCGGCTCCACCGGTCGTAAACCGACGGATCGGTCGCGGTCATCGGCGGGACCGACCGGTCGCCGTGGGGGGCGGGGTCGTGGCGGTCATCCGGTCCACTCCAGGCCGGCGTCGGGGTCGTCGACGAACTCGACGCCGGTGAACTCAAAGCGCGCGCCGCCGTCGGCGCTCTCCCCGAGGCCGATCGTCCAGCCGTGCTCGCGGGCGACCTGCTCGACGATGCTCAGCCCCAACCCGGTGCCGCTCCTACCGGTCGAGTAGCCGCTCTCGAAGACGGCCTCCCGCTCCTCGGGCGGGATACCGGGGCCGTCGTCGGCGACGTAGAAGCCGTCCTCGAAGGTGCCGATGGTGACGGTGACGGTCACGCCGTCGTCGGTCGCCGCCGGGGTACTGGCGGCCGCGGAGCCGGCGGTCGGGGGGTCCGCCGGAGCGGCATCGTCGTGCGAGGGAGGGCTCGTCGAGCCACGCTCGACGGTGTCGTCGGCCTTCGGCCGACTGCTCGTGGAGCTATGCTCCACGGCGTCCTCCTGAGCTTGCGAAGGAGGGCTCGTCGAGCCGTGCTCGACGGCGTCCTCGGGAGCGTTAGCGACCGAGGGCTCGGAAGCGTTCTCGCTTCCGGTGTCTTCCCGAGCGTGCGAGGGAAGGCTTGTGGAGCTATGCTCCACAGCGTCCTCCTGAGCGTGCGAAGGAGGGCTCGTCGAGCTGTGCTCGACGGAGTTCCGAATGAGGTTTTCCAGCAGCTGCCGGAGCCGGCCGCGGTCGGCCCGGACGGTCTCGTCGGTCCCGACGGCGAGCGCCGCAGTGCCGGTCGTGACGTCGCGCCAGCAGTCCCGGGCGATGTCGTCGAGCGCGACCGGCGAGAGGTCGGTGGCGCGGTCCCCCTCGCGGGCCAGCGTCAGGAGATCCCCGACGATGTCCTGACTCCGCTCGGCCGCACCGAGGGCCCGCTCGACGTGGCGGCTGTCGGTGCCGTCGCGGGCCATCTCGAGCCGCCCCGCGACGACGCTCAGCGGGCTGCGGAGGTCGTGACTGATGACGCTCACCAGCTCGTCGAGGCGGTCGGTCCGCTCCTCAAGCAGCCGCTTTTGGGACTCGAGCCGCCGCTCCCGCTCGATGCGGTCGAGCGCCGCCGTCAGCACCGTCGCGAGGATGTCCGCGAGGTACCTGTCGAACCGGGTGAGCACGTTCGGCTCCGGCGAGGCGGCGAAGACGACGCCGTGGTCCCCCAGTGGGACCACTACCGCGCTGCGGGTCGGCGTCTCGGTCTCGTCGACGGCGCCGTGTTCGTGGGCGTCCTCGATGACCGCCGGCTCGCCGGATTCGAGGACGCCCCAGTTGACCCGGTCGACGGTGCGGTCGGGGTCGGTCCGCTCGTAGGTCGGAGCCGCCCCGAGCCGGTCGCGGCCGTCGGCGGTGACCGCGGCCGGCTCGAGTGTCGTCCACTCGTCGTCGACCAGATGGACGCCCGCGAAGGGAAGTTCCAGCGCCTCGCTGGCGATGTCGGTGGCGATCTCCGCGGCACGGGTTGGGTCGCTCGCCCGGATGAGCCGCTGGGTGCGGTACTGGAGCCCTCTGATCGTCTCCAGCTGCTCCTTGCGGTCGGTGATGTCCTGGACGGCGCCGTGGATGCGGACGACCTCGCCGTTTTCGACCGTCGGGCGGGCGTGCGTGTGGATCCACCGTTCGTCGCCCTCGGCGGTCTCGACGCGGGCCTCGAGCTCGCAGGCGCTGGCCTCGGTGACGACCCGCTGGAAGGTGGCCTCTATCTTCTCCCGATCTTCGGGGTGGTAGAACTCCAGTGCCGTCTTCAGGGTCGGCTCGAACGAGTCGGAGACGTCGTGGATGCGCCGGACCTGTTCGCTCCAGACCAGCTCGTCGGCGTCGATCTTGTACTCCCAGCCGCCGACGTCGGCCAGCTCCTGGGCCTCCCGAAACAGGTCGTTCTGCCGCCGCAGCTCCCGGTCGCGGCGCCGCCGTTCGGTGATGTCGGCGTAGATGGCGTAGCCGTCGATGCGGTCGTCGTCGGGCAGCGGGACGTTCCGAAACCGGAAGTCGCGGAGGCCGTCGGCGGCCTGCCTGCGGATGTGCTCGTCGATGGCGTCGCCGGCCTGGACTCGCTCGTCGATCTGCCTTGCCTCGGCCTCCAGACCCGGCGGGACCACGACGTCGTCGATCGACTCGCCGGCCAGCGACGACTCGCCGTCGGCGAAGGTGTCGACGAACGCCCCGTTCGCCTCGACGACGGTCGGCTCGCCGTCCTCGTAGACGTAGGCGACCGTCGGCTCCGGGAAGTTCTCGAACAGCGCCGACAGCCGGGCGTTCTGCCGCTCGACGCGCCGCTCCCGCTCCCGCCGGTCGGTGACGTCAGTGTAGATGGCGAAGCCGCCGGAGCCGTCCGGGTAGACGGCGTTCTGCAGGAGAAAGGCCCGGGTGCCGTCGGCGGTCAGGCGGGTCACCGGCTCGGCGGTGAGGCGGGCGCCGTCCTGCACCCGACTGTTGATCCGCTCGGCTTCCGTCTCGTGGTCGTCGGGGACGATGTACTCGTCCAGCGACTCGCCGACGATCTCCCCGGCGGCGTAGCCGAACACCTCCTCGAAGGCCGGGTTGACCCGCCGGACGACCGGCTCCTCGCCCTCGTACTCGACCTCGACGGTCGGCTGGGTGAACTGCTCGAACAGCACCCGGAACCGCCGGCGCTCCTCGTCGAGCCGTGCCGCCGTCCGGGACTGATCGACGGCGTTGGTGATGCGGTTCGCCAGCAGCCGGTACTGTTCGGTGCTGGACTCCTTCTGGAGGTAGTCGGTCACCCCGGCCGACACCGCCTCGCCGGCGACCGCCTCGCTTCCCTTCCCGGTGAAGAGGATGAACGGGACGTCGGGGTGTCGGTCGTGAATCGCCTCGAAGAACTCCAGGCCGTCCATCCGCGGCATCTCGTAGTCGGAAACGACGCAGTCGAACGTCCCGCCTGCGAGCCGGTCGAGCGCCGCCGCCGCCCCCTGCTCGGTCGCGACCGCCAGCCGCGGGTCCTCCCGCTCGAGGAACCGCGCGGCCACCTCCGCCAGGTCCGCGTCGTCGTCGACGTGGAGCACGTCGATCGAGCCCTCCCCACCGGTCATGCCCCGCCGTACGCGCCACCGTGATATAAAGCTGGAACCGAGAACGAACGCCGAGGGGCGCCCGGAGCGACAGTTTAAATCGGACGGCGCACTACCGGAGGGTAATGGATGTCGCCGACGCCTCCGGCGTCCCCGCGTGGTTCGCCGACCACCTCCGCGAGGATGGCATCGAGTCGCTGTACCCGCCGCAGGCCACCGCCGTCGAGGCCGGGGTGACGGCCGGCGAGAGCCTCGTCGCCTCCGTGCCGACCGCAAGCGGCAAGACGCTCGTCGCGCAGCTGGCGATGCTGTCGGCCGTCGACCGCGGCGGCACGGCGCTGTACATCGTCCCACTGCGGGCGCTGGCCAGCGAGAAGCGCGAGGAGTTCTCCGTCTTCGAGGACCACGGCGTCTCCGTCGGCGTCGCCACCGGCGACTACGAGAATTCGGGCGAGTGGCTCGCCGACAAGGACGTCATCGTCGCCACGAGTGAGAAGGTCGACTCCCTTGTCCGCAACGGTGCGCCGTGGATCGACGATCTCGACTGCGTGGTCGCCGACGAGGTCCATCTCGTCGACGACCCCGGCCGGGGGCCGACGCTGGAGGTGACGCTGGCGAAGCTCCGCCGCGTCAACCCGGCCGTCCAGGTGGTCGCGCTGTCGGCGACGGTCGGCAACGCCGCCGACGTCGCCGGGTGGCTCGACGCCGAGCTGGTCGATTCCACCTGGCGGCCCATCGAGCTCCGGAAGGGCGTCCACTACGGGCAGGCGGTGCACTTCGGCGACGGCTCCCAGCAGGAGCTGCGGGTCGACTCCGACGAGAAGCCCACGGCGGCCATCGTCCGGGACACGCTGGCCGACGACGGCTCGACGCTCGTGTTCGTCAACTCCCGGCGGAACGCCGAAAGCGCCGCCAAGCGGCTGGCCAACACCGTCCGCGACGGGCTCGTTCCCGAGGAGCGCGAGCGACTGGCGGCCGTCGCCGAGGAGCTGCGGGACGTCTCCGACACCGAAACGAGCGAGGACCTCGCCGACTGCGTCGAGCGGGGCGCCGCCTTCCACCACGCGGGGCTGGCGAGCGACCACCGCTCGCTCGTCGAGGACGCCTTCCGGGAGCGGCTCATCAAAGTGGTGGCGGCGACGCCGACGCTGGCGGCCGGCGTCAACACCCCCTCCCGGCGGGTGGTGGTCCGGGACTGGCGGCGCTACTCCGGCGACGCCGGCGGGATGCAGCCGCTGTCGGTGCTGGAGGTCCACCAGATGATGGGCCGGGCCGGCCGGCCGGGCCGGGACCCCTACGGCGAGGCGCTGCTGCTCGCCAACGGCCACGACGAACTGGACGAGCTGCTGGACCGGTACGTCTGGGCCGACCCCGAGCCCGTCGAGTCGAAGCTCGCCCGGGAGCCGTCGATGCGGACGCATCTGCTGGCGACGGTCGCCTCCGGCTTCGCCGACTCCCGGGCCGGACTGTTGGAGTTTCTCGACCAGACGCTGTACGCCACCCAGTACGGCGGCTCGAACGACCTCGAGCGGGTCGTCGACACGACGCTGTCGTATCTCGAGACCAACGGCTTCGTCGAGCGCGGCGACGGCCTGGAGGCGACGACCCTCGGTCACACCGTCTCGCGGCTCTATCTCGACCCGATGAGCGCCGCCGAGATCATCGACGGCCTGGAGGCGACCGACGAGCCGACGCCCCTCGGGCTCTACCACCTCGTCTCCCGGACGCCCGACATGTACGAGCTGTACCTCCGGTCGGGCGACCATGAGGAGTACACCATGGAGGCCTACGAGCGGGAGCCGGAGTTCTGCGGCGAGTTGCCGAGCGAGTTCGAGGAGTCCCGCTTCGAGGACTGGCTGTCGGCGCTGAAGACCGCCCGGATGCTCGAAGACTGGGCCGACGAGATCGACGAGGACGACATCGCCGAGCGCTACGGCGTCGGCCCGGGCGACATCCGCGGAAAGGTCGACACCGCCGAGTGGCTGCTGGGCGCCGCCGAGTCGCTGGCCGGCGAACTCGACCTCGCGAGCGTGCCGGCGGTCCGCGAGGCGCGCAAGCGCGTCCAGTACGGCGTCGGCGAGGAGCTCATCGACCTCGCGGGCGTCCGGGGCGTCGGCCGCAAGCGGGCCCGGCGGCTGTACGACGCCGGCATCGAGACGCGGGCGGCGCTCCGGGAGGCGGACAAATCGGTCGTCCTCGGGGCGCTGCGGGGCCGGGAGAAAACCGCCGAGAACGTGCTGGAGGCCGCCGGCCACCGGAACCCGTCGATGGACGACGTCGCGCCCGACGTCGACGCCCGACCGGACGGGGACTCCGACGGCGACGAGACGGTCGCCGACGGCGACGACCAATCCAGCATCGGTGATTTCTGATGGAACTCGTCGAGGGCGTCGTCGAGGTGGGCGGCGAGCGGTTCCCCGAGGTCGGCGCGTTCGTCGACGCGCTCGACACGATCGGGGCGGAACACGGCGTGACGGTCCAGGCGTTCGACGCCCGCTACGTCGTCTCCCGGCGTCACCTCGAACGGGCCATCGAACTGGCCGACCGCGAGCGACGGCGCGGCGACGGAATCGCCCGCGACCGAGGGGTCGAAATCCTCCTATACGCCGCGGGCCGCCGTCAGATCAACCGGGCGCTGGAGATAGGCGTCGACGAGGGCGCCACGCCCGCCGTGGTGCTTGTCGACGGCGACGGCGACGAACCGTCAGCCGCCGACGCCGTCCGGGCGCTCTGCTCGCCCGCCGAAACGCTCGGCGCCTACGAGGAGACGCGCGTCCGCGAGTTCTTCGACGTCGGGGACGCCGAAGACGTAATCTCGTGAACATCCGAATCGGTAGTCGTCCAGCGTATCCGGGCGAACACGACGGAAGACAGGGCTGCGATTCGAGTAGTTACGTCCGGCAGTATGACCGGCCGGGCCGGGTCGTCCGGTCGACTTTTTTCGCTCCGGCGACAATCCACGCGCGGTGAACACCGATGGGTGACCCACAGAAGTCCTCGAACGAGCGGAGGCACGAACACGTCGAAGCGGTCGAGGAGATCCTCGACGCGGTCGACCCGGCGCTCGAGGAACATGCCTACCCCGTCAACTCGGAGGACCTGTCGGCACAGTACGGGGAGACGGTTCTCGAACTCCCCAACGAAACGGAGTCGCTCGGCTCGGTGTTCGACCGACTCGAGGACGACGAGTACGACTCGCCGATGGCGGCCAAGGAGGCGGTGCTGGACGCCGTCTCCGCGGCGCCTTCCGACCCGACGACTGCCGAGGCGGACCGCGAGTCCCGGCCGGGCACCCGGGGGGCGCCCCAGGAGGTCGTCGACGACCTGGAGTCCGAGGCGGTCACCGGGTCGGAACGGCCAGGAACGCGGCCCGACGTCAAGCAGGAGGCCGCGGACGTCGAAACCCCTGCCGGCACGGCCGACGATCCGGAGGCCGACGCGGCGGAGCCCGGCGACGAACTCACGTCGGGAACGACCGAACCCGACGAGTTCGCCCCGCAGGACACCGTCGAAGACAGCGACCGCGAGGGCGACCACCGAACGACCGACTCCGAGGGATCGGACGACGACGCGGGCGACGACATCTACGATGACAGCGGGTAGCCCCGAGGCGGCCGAGTAGCCGGCCGGATGTCAGTCAGCCGCGTACAGCACCACGTGTGTCATCGATCGACCGACGAGGTAGCCGAGACCCGCGAGCACGGCCGTCGCCGGGAGCGTCGCGAAGAGAATCAAGAACGCGACGGTGAAGCCCGCGTAGATGATCGTTCGCCACCGGAGGTCGGTCTGCCACTCCGGCGGAGTCCCTCCTCGATACTGAACGAGGGAGCCGGCGCCGACCACGAACCCCCCGATACCACTGAGGTTCACGATTGTGCCGGGGTCGGCCGGGAAAGGTAGGTACAACCCCGAGCGCGACCTCGACCCCGGATCGGCGGGCCAGTCGGGGACCGTCGAGGACCCCCTCGACGGGGAGCGGTCGCCGGTCGACGCCGAGCCGCGGTCGGGCCACGATACCGAGCCGGAGGGCGTCTTCGACGGCGCCGAGCCCGTCGAGCCCGAGGACGGGGAGGCCGGCGACGGGTCGGCGGAGTAGCGGGGCAGCCACGTTCGCCTGGACTACCCTGTCGTCGTCCTCGTCGAGAGCGCGGTGTCACCAGATGGTAGCGAACGCCGTCAGGTGGTCCTCATGGGAACGCTTATTGCTCGACGCCTCCGACGGGCGGCCATGACGGACGACGACGACGGATTGATGTGGCCGCCGAATCTCCTGAAGAACGTCCAGGACGTCTCCGAGCAGGCGACCCGCCAGCAGCAGGAGGCGCTCCAGCAGCTCCTGTTGGGCGGCGGCGGGACCCCCGACCTCGGGGACATCTCCGATCAGATGGGCGCGATGACCCAGATGGCGACGTTCAAGACGCGCATCCAGAGCGGGGGCCGCATCTCCGTACCGGACGCCGAGCGCGAGGCGCTGGACATCCGGGAGGGCGACATCGTCCAGACGGTGGTCGTCCCGGTGAAGCGGAACCGCGACGACGACTGACCGGGATCAGGCCGCCGGGGCCGGGCTGGCCTGCGGGGTCGCCGCGGTGCCGTGCGCGGGACTCGCCGCGACAGAGGGAGCCGACGTCTCTGTCGCCGGCCGTTCGACCACGGCGGTCGGCGACAGCCGCGAGAACAGCAGTCGGATGTTGCCGAGATACGGCACCCGCAGCTCCGCCGTGCCGACGACCCACGACGGCTTGACGGGTGCTGACACCGACGACACCTGGTCGTAGTTCGGATTCGAGGCCCCGTTATCGCCCTTGGTAATGAAGCCGGCGTACGGGGCCGGACAGTACCGTAGCGATTCGCAGCCGTCGGCGTTGCCGACCGCATCGGGGTCGGCGCGGTCGTACCAGTTCTCGCCCGCTTCGACCCACAGCATCGCTCGGTGGATGACGGGCGTCCGTCGGGTCGACCCGTCGGGCCGGTAGACGATGACGTCGCCGCGGCGGTTGAACTCGCTGTGGCCGACCTCGGCGGCGCGGTCGGCGGGGATGACGCCCGTCGACTCGCCGTCGTGGGCCGGTGCCGCCTCGGGGACGAACCGTTCCTCGCTCACGACGAACACCAGGTCGCCGGCCTGCATGTTGGGCTCCATGCTGCCGGACTCGACGGCGACCATCGGCGGCCAGATGCCGCTGACCGCGAACAGCAGCAGCCCGACGGCCAGCACCGCGCCGACGCTCGTCACCACGTCGCGGACGTAGAGGATCGCCTCCCGGTCGGTCGTCCAGAACCACTTCACCCAGCCGACGATCCCGGACGGGTCGTCCCCGTCCTCTGCGTCGCTCATTGCAACGGCCTTGCGCCCGCCCCGATTTCAACGTTCTGGGTCCGCTACGCTTTTGATCGGCGACCGTGACGCTCGGGTGTGCCACAGGAGGAGCCGGCCCGCATCGCCCGCGAACTCGCCAGCCACGGCTACGCCGCCGACCGTGAGGCGGTGACGCTGCTGGCGAGCGCCGAGAACCCGGAAACGGCGCTCCTGACAGCCGTCGAGGCGACGCCCGACGACGAACTGAAGCTGTCGGCCGCGGACGTCAGGGCGGCGCTGGACCGCGGCGGGAGCCGCCGGGCGTCGGCCAGCGATAGAACGGAACCCGGAGACGGCGGCGACGCCCGGCCGGGCCGAGACCCCTCCGTTTCGACTGGAACGCCTCCCGACGAACGGGATCAGGGCGGGGGAGTTGCAGTCGAAACGGAGGGGTCCGGCGGGCGGCGGCTCTCCGTCGACAACGACATGACCGGCCGCTCGACCGGTACCGGCGAGTACGACGACTTCGTCGCGACGTTTCGGGACCGCTACGAGCGGCTCGCCGGCCAGTTGAACGGCCGGGTCACCCACCGCAGCGCCGACGCCCTGGCGGCGAGCGCCGGCGGCGGCGACGCCGCCATGGTCGGCATGGTCGACGACGTCAGCTCGACGACCTCCGGCCACTGGATCGTCGATCTCGAGGATACCACCGGCGTCTTCCCGTGTCTCGTGATGAAGGACCGGCCGATCGCCGGCGTGGTCGGGGAGCTGCTCCGCGACGAGGTCGTCGCCGTCGAGGGGTCGCTGTCGGACGACGGGAGCATCCTCTTCGTCGACGACATCTTCTTCCCGAACGTTCCGCGGACGTTCGAGCCGTCGACGGCCGACCGGCCGGTTCGGGCGGCGCTCGTCAGCGACGTCCACGTCGGCAGCCAGGAGTTCATGGCCGACGCCTGGGAGCGGTTCGCCGACTGGCTCCACACGGAGGCAGCCGAGCGGATCGAGTACCTCCTCGTCGCCGGCGACATGGTCGAAGGCGTCGGCGTCTACCCCGGCCAGGACGAGGAACTGGACGTCGTCGACATCTTCGAGCAGTACGAGGCCTTCTCCGAGCGGCTGAAGTCGGTGCCCGGCGACGTGGAAGTGGTGATGATCCCGGGCAATCACGACGCCGTCCGGCTGGCCGAGCCGCAGCCGGGCTTCGACGAGGAACTTCGGGACATCATGTCGGCCCACGACGCCCGGATCGTCTCGAACCCCTCCGTCGTCACCGTCGAGGGCGTCTCCGTGCTGATGTACCACGGCGTCGCCCTGGACGAGGTCATCGCCGAGCTTCCCGAGAAGAAGGCCAGCTACGACGACCCGCAGAAAGCGATGTACCAGCTGCTGAAGAAACGGCACGTCGCCCCGCAGTTCGGCGGCCACACCCGGCTGGCGCCGGAGGAGCAGGACTACCTCGTCATCGACGAGGTGCCGGACGTCTTCCACACCGGCCACGTCCACAAGCTCGGCTGGGGGAAGTACCGGAACGTGCTGGCGGTCAACTCCGGCTGCTGGCAGGCTCGGTGTCAACTATGCACACGTATGGCACAGGATACGGCGGCTTCGGCTTCGGATTCCGACTGCGAGGTCATGGCGTCCGTCGACAGCCACGCCGACGGCGAGCGGCTCATCATCGCGGAGCTCTGCCGCGACGGCGCCTGGCTCTCGATGCCGACGGACGCGACCGTGGCCGCCGAGTGGCGATAGCGGGGGTCGGGGGGCCCCTTCTCGTTCGCCGTGCCCGATAGCGACGAGCGACGGCGCTCGACGTCGGTGCACCTGGTGAGCCGTCCGCCGTGCTCCCTTCCGGACGGCCGTCGGCTCCCGCGCAGTAACGAGCGACGCGAGGTCCGTCGGTCGACCGCTCGTCCGGATCGGAGTGCTGTCGTTCGGCGGCGTAACTGCCGCGGCGTCCATCGCGCTGACGACCGTCTCGACGGATTCTCTGTCGGACCGCGAGACGTGCCGCGCCATCGAGGATCAACCGTTCGGCGCCCTCGAACGGACGGCCACAAGCCGGGAGCGTCATCGTCGGACCCGGGGGAGTCCGGATAGTCCGACCGCTCTCGAGGGGACCGCCGCGATGGTCGGGGGCCGACGCATCCGGGGCGTCGCCGGGCGACCGACGACCGGGCGGCTTCCGTCGAGGAGGTCGTCGCGACGACGGGGGGGTCGACGACCCGGCCGGCGGGCGAACGGTTTTTGCCCACCCCCGCCGTGGCACCGGACATGGATTATCAGCGCGTCGAGGGCGGCCGGGAGTACCTCGCCCGCCTCGAACACGGGCGGGACTGGCGCGGGCAGATCGAGGCGTTCGCCGACGCCGACACCCCGACGAGTTCGACGAGCCGCTCGAGGTGACGGCGGCGGTCGGCAACGTCTCGCACCTCGGCGGCGAGAAACGGAGTTCCTCGGGCGAGCGGTTCGCCCACACCCACGTCACGCTCTCGCGGGCGGACGGGTCGGCCGTCGGCGGCCACCTCGAGTCGGCGACCACCTTCGCCGGCGAGCTGTACGTCCGGGAGTTCGACGCGCGCCTCGAGCGGGCCCACGACCCGGTGACCGACCTCGAGCTCTGGCCGCTGTAGATGCGCGACGACGACGAACGGTACTTCGAGCGGCTCGAGTCCGGCCTCGAGGCGGCGCTGTCGGTGGCCCGCGAGGCCCGCGAGCGCGGCGGCGACCCGACCGACGACGTGGAGATTCCCATCGCCAGGGACATGGCCGACCGCGTCGAGAACATCCTCGGCATCGCCGGCGTCGCCGAGCGCGTCCGGGAGATGGAGGCCGCCCCCGACCGCTCGCGGGAGGAGGCCGCCCTGGAGCTGGCCGCGGACTTCGCCGACGGCACCGTCGGCGACTACGACACCCGCGCCGGCAAGGTCGAGGGGGCCGTCCGGACCGCCGTCGCGCTGCTGACCGAGGGTGTCGTCGCCGCGCCGATCGAAGGCATCGACCGGGTCGAACTGCTGGAGAACGGTGACGGCACCGAGTTCGTCAACATCTACTACGCCGGGCCGGTCCGCTCGGCGGGCGGCACCGCACAGGCGCTGTCGGTGCTGGTCGCCGACTACACCCGGACGCTGGTCGGCATCGACGAGTTTCGGCCCCGCGACTCCGAGATCGAACGCTACGCCGAGGAGCTGTCGCTGTACGACGACGAGACCGGGCTCCAGTACGCGCCGAAGGACGCCGAGGCGAAGTTCATCGCCCGGAACCTGCCCATCATGCTCGACGGCGAGGCCACCGGCGACGAGGAGGTGTCGGGGGGCTCCAGGACCTCATCGACGGGGACTACGGGGACGAGGAGACGGCCGAGGACGAGGCGACCGACGACGACGCCGCGGCCCTCGAGAGCGAGGATGCCGGTGACGACACCAGCGACGGGACGGACCCGGCGGGACCGCCCCGTCCCGACCCCTCCGAGAAGTTCCTGCGAGACCTCATCGCCGGCCGGCCGGTGTTCGGCCACCCCTCGGAGACGGGCGGCTTCCGACTCCGGTACGGCCGCGCCCGGAACCACGGCTTCGCCACCGCCGGCGTCCACCCGGCGACGATGCGTCTCGTCGACGACTTCCTGGCGGCCGGCACCCAGATCAAAACCGAGCGGCCGGGGAAGGCCGCCGGGGTCGTCCCCGTCGACTCGATCGAGGGGCCGACGGTGCGGCTCGCCAACGGCGACGTCCGCCGCGTGGACGACCCCGAGGAGGCCCTCGAGATCCGCAACGGCGTCGAAGCCATCCTCGACCTGGGCGAGTACCTCGTCAACTACGGCGAGTTCGTCGAGAACAACCACGACCTCGCGCCGGCCGCCTACGCCCCGGAGTGGTGGCGACAGGAGCTGGCGGCCGCCGGCGCCGACATCCAAGCGCTTTCCGACTCGCCGCGCGTCGACCTCGAACACCCGACGGCGACGCGGGCGTTGGCGTGGGCCGAGGAGTACGACGTCCCGCTGCACCCCGCATACACCTACCTGTGGCACGACCTCGACGTCGAGCGGTTCGACGCGCTGGCGACGGCCGCCAGCGAGGGACGGTGGGCGGAGGCCGATGGGGCACGCGAGGGCGACCGAAGGGAGCCCTCGGAAATGGCGAGCGGCGACGTTGGAGCCGCGAGTAGCGAGGCTGAGCGAAGCGAAGCCTCGGAAATAGCGAGCGGGGGGACACGACCCGCGAGTAGCGAGGCCTCGAACCGAGCGAGCGGCGACGTTGGAGCCGCGAGTAGCGATGGCGACCGAAGGGAGCCCTCGGAAATGGCGAGCGGGGAGTCGGCCGACGGTCCCGCGGAGCGCACCCTCGTCCTGCCGAACACCGACCTCGTAAGGGAGGCCCTAGAGGTACTGTTGGTCGAGCACACGCAGGGCGAGGAGACCCTGACGGTGCCCGACGCGGTGCCGCTGGTGCGGTCGCTCGGCCTCACGGACGACCTGCGGAAGCCGTGGGACCTCGCGGAGCTCCCCGCCGAGGCCCGCGAGTGGGACGACGGCGACAGCGCGATTCGAGCGGTCGGGGAGGTGGCGCCGTTCGAGGTTCGCGAGCGGGCGCCGACGCGCGTCGGCTGCCGGATGGGCCGGCCGGAGAAGTCCGAGGAGCGAGAGCTGTCGCCGGCGGTGCACACGCTGTTTCCCATCGGCGAGGCCGGCGGCTCCCAGCGGGACGTCGCCGCCGCCGGCAAGCACGCCGAGTCGATGCAGGACACCCCCGGGCTCGTCGAGGTGCAGGTCGGCCGGCGCCGCTGTCCGGACTGCGGCACGAGTACCCACCGGGCGCGGTGTCCGGACTGCGAGGCCGTCACCGGTCCCCACTACGTCTGCCGGGACTGCGACGTCGACGTCGAGCCCGACGCGTCCGGCCGGGCCGTCTGTCCCCGCTGCGACCGGGAGGCCGACGCCGTCCAGAGGAAGACCATCGACGTCAACGAGGAGTACCGCTCGGCGCTGTCGAACGTCGGTGAGCGGGAGAATGCCTTCGACATCGTGAAGGGCGTCAAGGGGCTCACCTCGGCGGCGAAGGTGCCCGAACCCGTCGAGAAGGGCGTCCTGCGCGCCAAACACGACGTTTCGGCGTTCAAAGACGGCACCGTCCGCTACGACATGACCGACCTGCCGGTCACCGCCGTCCGGCCGCGTGAGCTGGACGTGAGCGCCGACCGGCTGCGGGCGCTCGGCTACGAGACCGACGTCCACGGCGACCCGCTCACCCACGAGGACCAGCTCGTCGAGCTGCGCGTCCAGGACATCGTACTGTCGGACGGCGCCGCCGAGCACATGCTCCGGACCGCCGACTTCGTCGACGACCTTCTGACGCAGTACTACGACATGGAACCGTTCTACGAGGTCGACGAACGGGACGACCTCGTCGGCGAACTCGTCTTCGGGATGGCGCCGCACACCTCCGCCGCGGTTATCGGCCGGGTCGTCGGCCTCGATGATCCGACGACCGACGACTTCGGGACGCTAGTACAGGAGCTGGACGGAGGTGTATCGGTTCTTTCCATCACCGACGAAGGGAGGCCGGTCGAGCGCCGCGTCGAGGCAGTCTCGAAACACGTTGCGCCCGAACATATGGTGGAGATACACACGGAGGGCGGACGTTCTCTGACGGTAACCCCCGACCACGGTATGTTGCGAGCGGACGCACGAACTGCGCCGGGGTTCGAGCGAGTTACGGCGAGCGAACTGCAGGAGGGCGATGCTATCCCGGCTCGCGACGGTTCGTCTCCGACGACGAGCAGTGGGTTCCACGTCGAGGATGTGCCGACGGACGGCGGCGTCGCAACCGAGACAGTCGGTCGCGTCGAATATTTGGAATCTGACATTCAAAATACTTATTGCCTTACAGTAGGAGGCACTGGCACGGTTGCCGTCGAAAGCCTCTACACCGCCCAGTGCGACGGAGATGAGGACTGTGTGATGCTCCTCATGGACGGACTTATCAACTTCTCTGAAACATTCTTGCCAGATCAGCGAGGTGGTAAAATGGACGCACCCTTGGTCATGTCCTCGCGCATCGACCCCGCGGAGATCGACGACGAGGCCCACAACATGGACATCGTCTCGGAGTACCCGCGGGCGTTC
>PXSC01000044.1 GCA_003023535.1 Halobacteriales archaeon QS_9_70_65
GCTGACCAGCTACGTGATGGTCGAGGCCGACGGGACCGCCGCCATCGAGCGGGCGCTGGAGGACATCCCCCACGCCCGCAGCCTCGTCCCCGGCGAGTCTTCTCTCGCCGAGGTCGAACACTTCCTCAGCCCCAAGCCGGACGTCGAGGGCATCGCCGAAGGCGACATCGTCGAGTTGATCGCCGGGCCGTTCAAAGGCGAGAAGGCCCAGGTCCAGCGCATCGACGAGGGCAAAGACCAGGTCACCGTCGAGCTGTACGAGGCGACCGTTCCCATCCCCGTGACGGTCCGCGGCGACCAGATTCGGGTGCTGGATTCCGAAGAGCGCTAAACGCTCTTCGACGTCTCGTTCGTTCGCTTCGCTCACTCACGAGACCAGTGAGGAGCGGTGAGCGAAGCGAACCGTTCCTCTGAGTAGTCGAGCGGGGAGCGGTAGCGACCCGCGAGACAGTGAGGAGCGCTGAAAGCGCTCCTCAAGCAGTTCGAGCGGGGAGCGGTAGCGACCCGCGAGAATATTCCGAAGAGTGCTCCGACTACCCGCCTGACCCGTCGAACGACGCCGGGTCGACGTCGTCCAGTCGCTCGACGACCGCCTCGACGTCGACGGCCGCCTCGAGGGCCTCGACGACCGACTCCCGCTCGCGGACGTCGTCGGCGTCCGCGTCGTAGGCCTGCATGTACTCGACGCGAGAGTGTTCCTCGAAGGCGTGCCGGATGGCGAAGTAGCCGTCCGGGAGTACCGTCTCGCAGACCGCACACCGGTGTTCGTGCTCGTCGGCCTGGTGTGCCAGCAGCCTCTCGGCGCCCCCGGCGCCGTAATCGCACCCCTCGATCGCGCAGGCCCACATGCCGAAAGCGTGTGCGGGCGGCGGCTTAGCTCTGCCGTTGCGACTCGGGGCCGTGTTTACTCACGTGAGAGCCGGCCGGTCGGCCGGCCTTGGGGAACTCGAACGGGGCCGACCGCTCGCGGAGCGAGCGGGAGGGGGCGTTCGGAAACACCACCGTCACCGCCGAAAGACGCTGACCCCTCTTCGTCAAATACGACCGGGCCCGGAACCGGAACGGCTAACTGGTACGGTCGGCAGCCGGGCCCATGGACGATGCAGACGGCGAGTTCTGCGTCGACGCCCACGTGAAAGTACTCGACGAGGCGGTCGTCGAGCGGGCCAAGGCCCGCGGCCTCGACGCCGTCGTGTACGCACCGCACTTCACCCGGCTACCGGACGTCCGGGCCCGTGCCGAGCGGTTCTCCGACGCCGAGCTGCTCATCGTGCCCGCACGGGAGGTGTTCACCGGCGACTGGCGGCACCGCAAGCACGTCCTCGCCGTCGGGCTCACCGACCCCGTGCCGGACTTCATCACGCTGGAGGCCGCGATGGCGGAGTTCGACCGCCAGAATGCGGCCGTTCTCGCGCCGCACCCCGAGTTCGCGACGGTGAGTCTCGCGGCCCACGACCTGCGGGCCCACCGCGACCGGATACACGGCCTCGAGGTGTACAACCCCAAGCACTTCGGCAGCCACAACGACCGGGCCCGCGAGCTGGCCCGCGAGTTCGACCTGCCGGCGTTCGGCTCCTCGTACGCCCACCTGCCCGGGACCATTGGGGAGGTCTGGACGGCCTTCGAGAAGCCGCTGGAGACGGCTTCGGAGCTGGCGGCGGCGCTGCGGTCTGACGCTCCCCGGCGCGTCTGCCGCCGAGACGGCGCCGACCACCAGCTGCGGTGTGCCGCGGAGTTCGGCCACCTCTTCTACGAGAACACCTGGGGGAAGGTCGACCGCCTGTTCCTCTCGGGCACCGAGCCGACCCACCCCACCCATATCGCCTACGACGGCACCTTCGACGATGTGGCCGTCCACTGATACTGACTGCCACGAGTCAGCACCGAGATAACCGTCCGACTGCGAATGAACGTCTCGGCAGCCAGTTAGGTGGTTGCTACGTGGCCCTGAGAAGACGCTTCAGATTCCGCGACCGCCCCCAGGTTTTTTTACGTGGTGGCTAATACCGTGTTAGCAAGGATGAGTCGGTCGGTCGGCCACCGGGAGACGTTCGTATCCCAGCCGAGCGACTGCGAACCGGAGCGTGAACGGGTGCTACACCCGGCACTTTCGACGAGGGGACGTCATGGGTGACGGCTCGGACGTCGACGACATCGTCCCGCGGTTCAACTCGGCGTTCGGATGCGCGGGGCTTCACGTCCGAGACCCCATCGAGGACGTCCGGACACAGCTGTTCACCGACGGTCCGGTCGACCCGACGCCCACCTCGACGGGAGGCTTCGTCTATCCCGTCGATAGCGCCGTCGAAGTGACGGCGACGCGGCTCCGGACGCCGTTTCTGCTGAACATCTGGGTCCGGGACCTCGACGGGAACGTCGTCGCGGAGTGTAACGCAGACGGGAGCCCGGTCGAGGTGCCCGCCGGCAGCTACACGCTAGAGTTCAACAGCCTCCCGATGAAGCTGTACGCTCGGGTCGACGACGCTGGCTTCCACGTCGTCCCCGGCGGGGAGTCGGTCGACCTGCTCTTCGACCCCGACACCGAAATCCGGGTCGGGGCGCGGTCGTTCCACTCCCAGCCGGGCCGGACGCTGACGACGACCAGTGACCCGCGCGACCTGATGGATGCCGTCTCGTTGTTCGGAAACGCGATGAAGACGTGGTCGGCCGAACGGACGTTCCCGACGCTTCGAGGCCATCCTCCACTGCTCGAGTTGGCCGACGAACCGGACCTGCCGGGCGGCGCCACACCGCCGGACAACGGGATTCGACTCACGGTGCCGGCGGCCCACGGGTGGCTCTACCCGGCCGTCCCGCTCGCGTACTGGCTTGGCGCGACCGTCGAGCCAGGGGAGCCGGCGCTACACGTCGACGGCTGGACGTATCCGCTGGGTATCGCCGGCGGGTACGACGGCGATACGAGGCGGGAAGCGTTCGAACGGCACGTCCGGGACATCCTGCAGTTCACCTTCCAGTTCGATTGTGCGGTCCGGGAGTTCTACGACGTCGAGCTGGACGTCGAGCGGCGGATCGAATCGGCCGGACTCCGGCTTGACCTCGACCGCCTGGCCGAGGCGTCGCTGGCCGACAGAACGCGGACCTACCTCGAGTTGGACGAATCGTTCGAGAGCCTCGAGGAGAAGATCGGCCGACCGGACTGGCGGCTCACCGCCGACGTGGAAGCGGAGCCACGACGAGCGACGACGACGCCGTTCCTCGCCCGCGACCTCGCCGTCGTTCGGTGCCCGTCGGAATCGGTCATCGCAAACGCGACACGGGAAGCGACGAACCGGAACGTCTTCACTCGGTCCGGTGTGACGGGTGGTCCGGGGACGGAAGCGGCTGGCAGCGCGCTCACCCGGTCTTCATCATCCTCGAGCCAGGGTGAGACGACGGACCGCGAGCGCGTTCTCGACCTGCCGGAGGTCGAGAGCATGTCTCAGGCGTGGGTCGGCGAGGGCTTCGCGGTCGGCGCCGCGAAGGCGACGACGAGGTCGTACCTCCAGCGGCTCGAGAAGCGCGCCGAGGGCAGCTCCCGCATCGGTGTCGACGTCGTCGTCAACGACGCGGAGATGGCCGAGGAGGCCGACGTCTCCGACATCTACGGCACGCGGGAGCATCTGGACTTCGACATCGACCTCCATCAGGGGCTCACGACGTCGGAGCTCACGGCGGTGTTCGAACGCGACACCGACTTCGTCCACTACATCGGCCACGTCGACCCTGAGGGCTTCGACTGCACCGACGGCCACCTCGACGTAGGACGGGTCGGCGAGGTCGGCGTAGACACGTTCGTCCTGAACGCCTGCTCGTCGTACGAGCAGGGCCGACGACTCGTCGACGACGGCGCCATCGCCGGCGTCGTCACGCTCAACGACGTCATCAGCTCGATGGCGACGAAGATCGGTCGAACGATTGCTCGCCTCCTGAACTACGGATTCCCGGTCGGAGCCGCGACGAACCTGGTCCAGGACACGATGTTCTCTGGCGAGCACTACGCAGTCGTGGGCGACTCGAACGCGACGCTTGCTCAATCAACGGGCGGAGCACCGGAAGTCAAGTACGTTGACATTGGCGACAACGGAAAATTTGAAGTGAAAATAAAAAAGTTCGCAAACGGGACACACGGCACCGGCTCACTGTTTACGCCACAACTGGATACTGCTGAGTCTCGTCATATCGCGCCGGGAGAATTCGGTACGTGGGACGTGGCTGACGAGTCGCTTGCAGAAGCACTCAATAGCCGGATGGCGCCGATAATCGCTGATAATGAATTTTACTGGTCTAACAACGTTTCCGTGTCGGAACTACGTAGCCGCATCCGGAATTTCGAATAGACGCGTCCGGACGCTTCTATTACAATGCTGATTGCCGCACCGAAGCCGTAGAGTCCCGTTGGCTACTTATCGAACTGCAGCAATCGGCGATCCTATCGTGTACAGTTACGGACCAGCCCCGTCGTTACCTATCGCCACCACGGTCCCGGCCTGCGACAGCAGCAGCATCATCGTGAACAGGACGCCGGTCATCTTGGGGTGCTCCGCCAGCCACGTAACAGCCTTGTTGTCGTCGGACATGACAACCTAACACAGGCGGGCACGGTAAATAAAGCTATCCTAAGATTTAAGAGGTGTTACCAAACCGCAAACATCCAAGTGATCACCTCAGAGCCGCTGAGGGTGCCAAAAACGGCATCGAACGCTCGCAAGACGCGTGGCAGACGTTATTACTCCTCCGATGTGCCGTACGTCCGGTGTGGGCGCGACGTATCATCCTATGTATGAAAGACCGGGCTGTACCGGGGGAGTCGCCGTGACTTGAACGCGGCCGCGATGGCCGGCGGAAAGTTAAGGGAGTCACCGTCATAGCAGAGACCATGGTAGACACGCGGCGGGCGGAGGCGGAGCGGTCGTGAGCTACACGCGCGGGACGTTCGCGGCGCTGGTCGACGCGATCGTGCCGGAGACGCCCGAGATGGAGTCGCGGGGACCGGAGCACATTCCCGGGGGCCTCGAGGTGGGGCTGGAGGAGGCCGTCGTCGAGCGGGTCAACAACTTCGTCGAGACGCACGGGCTGGCGTCGCTGGCGGGCGACGCGGTGCCGTTGGCGCCGGCCGTCGCGGCGATGCTCGACGCCGCCGCCGCGGAACTGCTCGTCCGGCGGCGTGCCGAGGACGGCCTGCGGTCGCCCGACGAACCGTTTGCGGCGGGGCCGTTCTGTCGACTCTCGCGGCGGGACCGGCTCCGGGCGCTGCGACTCCTGGAAGACGACGGCGTCGTCGCGGCGCTGTCGGAACGGTTCGACGCCGCGGCGCTCGGGACGGTACAGTTCCTCGCCAGTTCGCTACCCATCCTCGTGGAGTTCGTCTACTACTCGGAGGCGACTGCCGACGACGGCGGGCGGTCCCTCGGCTGGCGGCAGGCGGGCTATCCCGGCCCCGCCGACGGCTACCCGGTGATGCTCGGCTACGAACTGGACGCTTTCGAGGAGAACGACTACTGATGCGCGAACGCGAGACGGACGTCGTGGTGGTCGGCGCCGGCGGCGACGGTCCGGCGCTGGCGTGGCGGCTCGGCCAACTCGGCGTCGACGTGACCATCCTGGAGGCCGGGCCCTTCTACGGCAACGAGGAGTGGCCGGCGCCCAACGACGCGCCGGGTGGAGAAGCCTCGGGTGACCCGGCGGACCTCTCGGGGGCGCTGTACGACGAGCAGTTCACCTCGAAGGAAGGCGACATGAACGATCCCGTGACAGGAACGCTCCGGTGGGGGCCGGCCGACGACGACCGGCCGCCGTGGCAGCGGACCGTCCCGCAGCAGGCGCTCATCGCCCAACTGTCGGGCGTCGGCGGAACGACACAGCACTACTACGCCAACCACCCGCGGGCGTTCGTCACCGCCGTCGAGGACCAGCCCCACTGGCCGCTCGACTACGCGGAACTGGTGCCGTATTACCGGCTCCTAGAGGAGACTCACCCCGTCGAGCCGGCGCCGACGACGCCGAAGGCCGAGGTGTTCTTCGAGGGCGCCCGCCGGGCCGGCTACGACCTCAACGAGGGGCGCAACGTCACCGAGGCGGGCTACCGGCCGTTCCCGAACGCGATCTCGCAGCCGGACGAGCACCTGCGGCGGGACGGCGGCGAAGACGGCAGCGACGCAGGTGCCGACGCCGACGCCGACGCCGGCGGCGACGGCGCGGGGTACCGCTACCCCGACTACGAGGGCGACACGCTGGCGATGCACGAACACCAGGGCGGCCCCCACCCGCGGGAGGCGCCGTTCCGCGAGCGGGCCCGCCGCTCGTCGAACGTTTCGCTGGTGCCGCGGGCCTTCGACACCGGCAACGTCGAGATACGGCCCGACGCCTTCGCGACCGACGTCCTCACGGAGGGCGGACCGGGCAGCGTTGAGGCGACGGGCGTGGAGTTCCGCGACACCTGGGCCGGGACGACCGAACGGATCCACGCCGACGCTGTCGTGCTCGCGGCAGGGTGCATCGAGACGCCGCGGCTGTGGCTCAACAGCGGTCTGCCGGACGACGGCTGGGTCGGCCGCGGGCTGACGACCCACTGGTTCGACTTTGTCACGGGGATCTTCGAGCCCGACGACGTGGCGACGCTCGTCGGCCAGCCGGCCGTCGAACCACACCAGGGGCAGGCCGCCGGCTCGCGGCTGGACGTTCCCGGCGTCGGTGCCGTCGCGGTCAACACCTTCGCGCCCGGCGTCACCGCGATGGCGGTCTACGCCGCCGGCCGGGGCGAGTGGGCCTTCGACCGCGATACGGCGGGCGAGCCGTGGGACAGCTGCGGCCGGCTGGCCGGCCGCGAACTGAAAGAGCGGATGGCCGACTACCGGCGGACGCTGACGCTCATCTGTCACACCGACGACCGGCCGCGCCGGGACAACCGCGTCGCCGTCGACCCGTCGACGACCGACGAGCACGGCCCGGTTCCGCTCGTGGAGTGGGAGCCGCACCCCGAAGACGACGCCCGCCGGGACGAACTCGCCCGCCGCGGCGCGGAGCTGCTGGACGAGGCCGGCGCCGACCACGTCCACCGCACCGACGCCGCGCCCATCCTCCTGCACATGCAGTCGTCGATGGCGATGGGAAAGGTGCTCGACGCGGGCGGGGAGGCGACGAACGTCGACCGGCTGTTCGTCGCCGACCACTCGGCGCTGGCCAACGGCGTCGGCGGCGCCAACCCGACCCACACGGGACAGGCGCTGGCGCTGCGGACCGCCGAGCACGTCGCCGACCGCTACTTCGGCGGCGTCGACGACCCCGTCGGCGAGGTGGGTTGAGCCGGGCCGGTCACCGCCGCGGGAAGCGACCGACCGGAGTCGGCCGGCCGTGTTTAATTGAGCGAGAGCCGGCCGATCGGCCGACGTCGGGTGGGACCTCGAACGGGGCCGACCGCTCGCGCGGCGAGGCCGAGCGAGCGCAGCGAGAGCGGCCTCGTGAAGCAGCGAACGGGAGGAGCGACGTGAGGAGCGACGACACGGGAGCGTAGCGAGCCGACGCACGCACGGCCGGCGGCCGCGCGCAGCGAGGCGCAGCCCGCGAGCGGGAGGGGGCGTTCGGACACACCACCGTCACCGTCGAAATACGCTACTCCCTCCTCACTGAACATCATCAGTCGGTCCGACGGAACGTTCTTACTGACTATGCACGATGTAGGGGGTATGGAGACCGTCGATCTCGATTACGTTGACCGCTGCATTCTCTATTCGCTTCAGGAAGACGCGAGACGAATATCCGCGAACACCATCGCCGAACGGCTCGACGTGTCGGCACGGACGGTGCGGAACCGGATCGACGAACTCGAAGATTCCGGCGTCATCGACGGGTACCACCCGGACGTGAACTACGAAATCGCCGGGTACCAGCTGCATACGATGGTGTTCTGTACGGCTCCGATCGAGGGGCGAGAGCGGATCGCAAAACGGGCCACGGACGTCCCGGGCGTCATCAACGTCAAGGAGATCATGACCGGCGACCAGAACCTGCTGGTGGAAGCCGTGGGGACCGACGGAGACGACCTCAGTCAACGACGAGGATATCATCCGCAACGACCACGACAGTCAGTTTCACGAGTTCGATCGCTACGATGACTCCTCACGGTCGGCATCGCAGTAGGTACCGGGGGCACCCCGCCGCAGGAAACTGAATTCGGGGCCCTCCACGTGACTCCACGAATTCGAAATCAGAAATATACCGGTCGTTTTATTCTTCTTCAGAACTCATCTGCCTCCATACTCCGATGTCAGAATCGAACTTATGAACGCGATTCGACAGAATCCACGCGACGGTCCCAACGGAGCGGCACGAAATGTCCCCATAATCGGCGGGGGCCGCTTCGGACTCGTCATTGCGAAATATCTTACCGAGGGCGCTCGATCCGTGACGTTCATTTCCGAAACCGAGCCGGGTGACATCACGGACAGGATGAGGCTGATCCGGCGCACACCACTGGATGCGAGCGACGTCCGAACCCTCGCGTCGGAGGTCACGGATATAGACCTCGTCGCCGTCGGGTCCGATTCGGAGACGCCACCGCTGGGATACGAGGCCCGACGTGAGTTCGACCCGTGTGACGTCGTCGCGGGTATCTCGGATCCGGCCGACGGGCCGGCGTTCGAAGGGACCGGCGTGGATCTCGTCGACGTGCCGCGGCTCCTCGCCGGGCGGGTACGTGACCGACACGAATGACCCGGTCGCTCGGCGGCGGAGAACTCGTCACCGGACGCATCGGGTGCGAGCCGGCGAGCGGTAACTGGAAGCAACCATGACGAAAGAACTCGAACGCGACCTCGGACTGCCGGCCGTCATGGCCATCAGCATCGGCGCGATGGTCGGTAGCGGTATCTTCATCCTCCCGGGATTGGCGATGAAGATGGCCGGCCCGGCCGTCGTGTTCGCGTACTTCCTCGCCGGCGTGCTGGTACTGCCCGCGGCGCTGAGCAAGTCGGAGATGGCGACGGCCATGCCCGAGGCCGGCGGGACGTATCTGTACATCGAGCGGGCGATGGGACCGCTGTTCGGGCGGTCCTGCTGATCGTCCTGAACGTCGCCGGCGCGAAACAGACCGGCCGGATGCAGGTCGCCATCGTCGCCGTCATGCTGGCCGCGATGATCTGGTTCATCGTGGCCGGGGCGCCGAGCACCGAAAGCGCCCGCTACGAGGGCTTTTTCGACGGCGGAATCGGAGGGGTTCTCGGCGCGACCGGATTCGTCTTCGTCTCCTACGCCGGCGTCACGAAGGTCGCAAGCGTCGCCGAGGAGGTCGAAAACCCCGACCGGAACCTCCCGCTCGGCATCCTCGGCTCGCTCGTCGTCACCGCCGGCATCTACGTCGCCATCGTGACGGTGATGGTCGGCGTCGCCGACCGGGCCGCACTCACCGACACGGAGACGCCGATGCAGATCGCAGCCGGGAACGCACTTCCCGCACTCGGGGTCGGGGCCGTCATCGTCGCGGCGCTGCTCGCGCTGATCAGCACCGCCAACGCGGGGATCCTCTCCTCCTCGCGGTACCCCTTCGCGATGAGCCGCGACGGTCTCGCTCCCGACCTCTTCGAGACCGTCAGCGACCGGTTCGACACCCCGGTCAACGCGATCACCACCACCGGCGGGGTGCTGCTCGTCCTCATCGCGTTCGTCCCCGTCGACGACATCGCCAAGCTCGCCAGCGCGTTCAAGATCCTGGTGTTCATCCTCATCAACGTCGCCCTCATCGCCTTTCGCCAGGGGTCGATCGAGGCGTACGAGCCCAGCTTCGAGTCACCGCTGTATCCGCTCCCGCAGCTGGTCGGCATCGTCGGGGGGGTGGTTCTGCTGCGCTACATCGGGCTCGTGCCCCTGGTCGGGGCCGTGGTCATCACGGTCGGCTCGATGGCGTGGTACTACCTCTTCGTGTACCGGCAGGGCGGCGTCGGCCGGGAGGGTGCGATGACCGACGCCTTCCGTCGGAGTCTCGGCCGGGACGTGGTCGAACAGACCGAATCCGAGGTCGGCACCGACGGCGACGAGGTGCTGGTCGCGGTCACCGAGGGGACGTCACTCGCCGCCGAGCGGTCGCTGATCGACCTCGCCGTGGACGTGGCCCGCACCCGCGAGGGCGGCGTTCGGGTCGTCCGGTTCGACGAGGTCCCCGACCAGACGCCGCTACCCCAGCCGGCCGAGCGACTCACCGAGGGAGACCGGGCCTTCGAGGACCGACTGGCCGACCGAGCGGCGGAGTCGGCGATTCCGATCCGTTACGGCGAGATCGTCAGCCACGACGGGCGACACGCGATCGTCAACTACGCGGCCGACGTCGGGGCGGACACCCTGCTCATCGAGCGTTCGGCCGGGTCGAAGCACCTGCTCGGCAGCGACGCCGGCTGGATCGAGGACCACGCTCCCTGCGACGTCGTCGAGGTCTCGGGCGTCGACCACGGTGCCGCCGAGCACGTCGGCGTCGTCACCGACGAAGGGCCGTTCGATCCGACGAAGGTCGGACTGGCGGACGCGCTCGCCACGGCGGTCGACGGAACGCTTACGTTTTACTTCTCGGTGGCGGCGGGCGCCCCGGAGAGCCGTCGGAACACCATCGAGGACTACTTCTCCGAGCTGGCGGACCTGTGTGAGGCCCCGGTCGAGACCCGGATCGTCGAGTCGGGACCCGGCGACGCCGTCGAACTCGCGGCCCGCGGATCCGACGTCCTCGTCGTGAGCGGAATCCAGCGCGGTCTCACGGACCGACTGTTCGGGCGCAGGACCCCGGCGACGGGAGTCGAGAGCGGACACGGGACGCTGGTCGTCTACGGCGAGAGCCGACCGGGGAGAATCCGGAAGGCGGCCGAACGGCACCTGTTCTGAGTCGCGGTTGAACCGCCCTTGCCCCGCCTCCGGCGCGGCGCTCGACGGGAGCCCGGCCGGCCGGTACGCGCCGACGCATCGAGTCGGGTCCGTCGTGTGCCGGCGAAATGCTACCGACGACCGCGGGCGGGCCGACCGTCGGGCGCCGCGTCGTGGCGGTCGCGACGGCCGACGGGCTCAGCCCCAGGTCCACCGCGCGTCGAGGGCGTACCGGTACAGCCCCGAAATGGGGATGGCGAGGAGGTTCGCCAGCAGCACGATCTGGTCGGCGACGGGGACCCCGGACAACGCCGTCACGAACGCGTACTGGTCCATCAGCGCCGCGCGGGCGGCCTCCAGCTCCAGGATCTGGCGGAAGCCGTACAGCAGCCCGAGCTGTAGCGGGATGGCCGACCCGCGGACGAGACTGGTTTTCAGCAGCCCGTAGGCGTACGCTCGGCGGCCGGTCTTCCGGTCGGCGCTGAACGTCCAGACGTTGTTCAGAATGTACTGGAAGACGATGGTGATCGCGATGGAGACCGCGGCGGCGACGAGGTAGTTGAACTGGACGAGCCGGAGCAACGCGAACAGCAGCCCCTGCTGGACGACGGCTGCGGTGACGCCGACGATCGCAAAACGTCGCAGCCGGACGGCGAGCGGTCCTCGGGGCGCCATCCCCAGTAGTCGTCGCAACATTGGTCCGTCCTATCTCGCCTCCGTTATCTGTACCCGAGCGCCGAGAGCCGGGTCTCGAGGTCCTCGTCGATATCCGCGTCGCCGTCGGCGTCGGCGCCGGTCAGCGAGGCGGCGTGTGCCTCCGCGACGGGGCGGAGCTCCTCGGCGGCCGCCGCCGCGTCGGTTCCCGGCGTCGTCGGCGTGCGGTCGGTTTGCTGGTCGGGGTCCGAGGGCCGGTGGTACAGCTCCTCGGCGCCCGTCTCGGCGTTCCTGATGTAGGTCCACTCGGCGGTCCGGACGCCGACGAGCAGGTCGCCGTCGGCCAGCCCGCGCGGGATGGGCTGTTGGGTGACCTCCTCGCCGCGGACGGTGACGGAGACGACGGGGTCCGCCGCCGGCGACGAGCCGTCGGCGACCGCAGACAGGAGACTCCGGCCGTCCCAGCCGTCGGCCGGCTCGACGCCGACCGCGTCGCAGACCGTCGGCGGCACCGCGTCGAGCCCGACCGCCCCCTCGACGCGGCGACCCTCGAGGCCCGGCACGTCGACGATGAGCGGGACGTGAGCGAGTTCGTCGTACAGCTTCGGGTAGTGGGCGAGGTGGCCGTGTTCCTGGAACTCCTCGCCGTGGTCGCCGGCGACGACGAACGCGGTGTCGTCGGCGATTCCGGCCGCCGACAGCGCCTCCCGCAGCCGGCCGATGCTGGCGTCGACCTGCCGGACCGCCCCCTGGTACAGCGTCCGGAGGTCGCCGAGCGTCCGGTCGCTCACCTCCAGGCCGAGGCCGGTCTTCGTGTGGGCCAGCACCATCCGGTGGGTGCCGAGCCGCGAGTCGGAGACCTCCCGGACGTAGCGGGGCGCCGGCACGTACGGCGTGTGTGCGTCCATGTAGTGAACCCACAGGAAAAAGCGCCCGTCGGTTTCGGCGATGAAGTCGGTCGCGCCGCGTTCGACGTCGAGCCCGCGGGAGGCGTCGTGGAACGGCTGGGCGTCGGCGTCGCCGCGGAGTCGCGAGGCGATCCGCCGGAACGGCGAGGTCGCGAGCTGGACCCACGCCTCGACGGTCGGGTGAGCCGCCAGATACCGGCTGTAGAAGCCCGAGCCGACGTCGGCCACGAACGACTCGAAGGTGTCGAAGCCGTCGTCGTACCCCCAGTGGCCCGTCAGGAAGCCGTTGGCGGCGTTGTAGCCGGCGGTCTCCAGGCCGGCCGCCGACAGCGCCGACGCCAGCGTCCGCGACTCGTTGACCCCGATGCGGCCGGAGTCGGCGAACACCGGCCGCGAGGCGAGGATACCGGGAAACGAGAAGGGCGTCCAGTTGCCCGTCGCGAAGGCGTGCTCGAAGACGG
>PXSC01000026.1 GCA_003023535.1 Halobacteriales archaeon QS_9_70_65
CTCGAGACGCTCCGCGCGGCGCTCGGGACGTCCGGCGGCGGCAGCACCGCGGCGCGGGTCGAACACCTCCAGTCGCGGGTCGCCGACCTGGAGGCGTACACCGAGGCGCTTGAGGCGTTCCTCGACGAGGAGGGCGGCGCCGCGGCGGTCGTCGACGACCTCCGGACGGAGCTGGCGACGACGAACGAGCGGCTCGACGACCTCGAGTCGGAGGTCGCGGCCCTGCGGGCGGCCGTCGACGGGGACGAGGCGAGCGCCGGGCTCGCCGCCCGATTGGACGACCTCGAGGACGACGTCGAGACGCTGGAGTCGGGGCTGGTCGACGTCGCGGAACTGGGCGACCGGCTGGCGGACGCCCTCGGCGGGCTCGAGTCGCCCGACGACCCGACCCACGAGGGGTGACCGGCCGCCGCCCGGAACCGCGCCGCCTTTACCGGACGAACGCCTCGGGCCAGCAATGACGACGTTCAGCGTCGCCGTCCCCCGGAAGGGCCGCCCGCTGGAGGCCGTGCTCGAACGGGTGGCGGCGATGGCCGACGCCGAGGCCGTCGCCGACCGGGTCGCCTCGACGCTTCGCTACGAGAAGGCCGTCACGACGGGCGAGCAGACGGCCGATCGACCGGTCTACGAGCGGCTGGCGGAGTACAGCGACATCGATCCCGGCACTCCGGAGTTCACACTGCTCCGGGACGGCCGCCCGGGGCTGCCGCGACGGATCGTCTTCGACAGCCTCCGGGTCGACGTCGGCGACCACGAACTCCGTCTCGTCGGGCGCGAGGAACCGTTCCGCGCGCTCCGGAAACACGAGTTCGCATTCGGCTTCGACAGCGCCGACCTGGTGCTGGAGGAGGTGGTCAACCTGGAGCCGGCGCCGCTGTCGTCGCTGTCGGAGCTGAACGACCGCATCGACCCACAGGACACCGACGTCCGGGTCATCGGCGGCCTCGGCGACACCGTCCACCACACGCTGCTGTCGACGCCGGACGTCGCGACGGAGCCGACCCGGGCGTTCGTCGCCGACCACGAGGGGCCGCTCTGCATCTCGCCGCGGTACGAGCGACTGGTACGGGCAGTGCTCGGCGGCCGGGCGCTGGACGGCGTCGAGTTCCGCTATCCCGACGACCGCCCGGAGGAGGCCGCCATCGCCTCGACCGGCCTGGGCGTTTATCTCGCCGTGACGGGCTCGACGGCCCGCGACCACGGGCTCCGGGTCGGCGAGCGGCTGTTCCCGAGCGAGACCGTCCTACTGGAGAACCCGGCCGAGACCGACGCTGCCGTCGAGGAGTTCGCCGCCGCACTGACCGACGGCGCCGCGGTGACCGCCTGAGCGTCCGGTACGACGTCGAATCCAAGCGTCGTCTCCACGCCGGCGATCGCGCATCCCCGAAAGAACGTGGGTACCCCCACAAGAGATTTATTCGTCGTCGCCGCCCGTAAATCATGGAGTTGAAACACGACGGAATCGCCTCCGGAACACCGTCGATCCGGCGGGCGAAACTCGCCCTCGCGGGACTCTTCCTCGTAGCCCTCGGCGGGTTCGTCGTGGCGACCGTCGGCGTGGCCGTCCGGGGAGTCGGCGAGGTCGTCTCGACCGTCACGCTTCCGGCGTACCTCGCGGCCAGCATCGCACTCCCGCTGTCGGTCCTCACGGACGCCGGGCGTGGCATCCTCGACTGGACGCGAGACTCCCGGTCGAGCCTACCGGTCCGTGACCGGGTGCTCTCGTCGCTCTTCGTCGCGGTCGAAGTGGCGCTCGCGGCCCTGATGCTTCTCGTGTTCAGCGGGCTCGCCTACCTGCGGCTGACGCAGGCGCCCGGCCCGGGAGCCGGCGGCGTCCTCGTCGGTGGTATGCTGGTGATCAGCCTCGTCGGCAGTTGTCTCGCCGTCGTCGTCCTCATCGGTGGCGTTGTCGGCATCCAGTCACACTCCGCCTGACGAGCCACGGAATCTCAGAGTCGCCCGTCAGGCCGTAGCTGACGCCCTCCGTAGCAGAATACGGGTTTCGATCCGGCTGGCGCTCGCCGCCCGATTTGATATAGCAGCATGTGATTTATGCGTTCGACGGGTGACCCGGGTCGCTCGCGAAAGAGTCAGAAATACGATCGGAACTCCCGCGTTACCGGGGCGGCACGTGCCGGACGGCGGTTCGATCGACACTGCGTCGACCGGAGGAAGCGACGTGCCGAGCGCGGGTCGACCGTGGGCTCGCTGCCGTCCACTCGGCGGCGGCTCCGACCACGACGCCTCAGACGACTGCGACCTGACCCCCGCGGTACCGTGCCTACATAGAGTGCGACGCCGACCACGTCGAGGGGATCGAGTACGGACCCGAGGTCACAGCAGCGAGTAGATGTTCGCCTCGTAGACCGCCCGCACCCGGTCGCCCCAGTTGTGGGTGTACGTGTCGATGATGTCGGTCGCCACGTCCCCGCGGAGGTACTTCACGACGCCCCTGTCGCCGGTTCTGTCCCGGAGGTGGGTGGTGAAGAAGTGCCGGAAGTAGTGCGGCGTGACGTTCTCGGCGGCGTCGCCGCCGGCCCGGTACCAGCCCTGCTCGGCGGCGCGGTCGGCGACGATCGACCGGACCATCGAAGGCGTTGCCCGTTTGCCCCACTCGCTCGTCGAACAGAACAGCGCCGGCGAATCGGCGTCCGGCCGGATCGCGAGCCACGTCTTCAACAGCCGCTTCAGCTCGTCGTCGACCGGGACGACGGTGTCGCGCTTCCGCTTGTTCGAGGCGGTCCGCTTCTCGCCGTTGTACGTCTCGCCCCTCGCCGGGTCGCTGGCGACGAACAGCGAGTCGGGTCGCCCCTCGAGGGCACCGCGCGGACCGGGATAGATCGCCCGCATCTCCGGGTCCTTGAGGTTGAGGTCCCGTAGGTCGAGATTGCAGCACTCCCCGACGCGGATTCCGGTCTTCAGTAGCGTCCCGACGAGCGCCCGCTCGAGGGGGTGGCCGAGCGACGCGACGAACGACCGCATCTCCGGGACGGCGATCTCCCGTCGTGCGGGGTCGGCGTCGATGGACTCGTCCATCTCCTCGGTGACGAGCCCCATCGGGTTGGACTCGTAGACCCCGACCTGCGTCATGTAGGCGTAGAACCGGTGAACGTAGGAGGCGTAGGAGGCGACGGTGCTGTCGGCGTGGTCCTCACGGATCGAGTGGACCCATGCCATGCACTCCCGGCGGTCGACCGCCCCGAAATCGCCGTCGACCGACGTCTCGAAGTCCCGGAGGACCCGCTCGTAGGCCGACCGGGTGCGGCCGCTGCGGCCGTGGAAGGTCATCTCCCGTAGAAAGTACCCGATCGGGTCGTCGGGCCGTGGCGACGCTGTCCGGTCGTCAACGCCCATCGTTCACCACCGTGTAGCCGCCCTGTCGGCCGCTGTACCGGACCCGGTCTTCGGCCTGGAGCTCCTCGAGGGTCTCGTCGAGTCGCTCTTCGATGTCGTCGATTACGCTGGCGAGGAGAGCGTCCCAGTCTGCGGCACCCCGCCCTTCGAGCACCGCGAGAACCCGACCCTTCAGCCCGTCGACCCCTGGGGTCACGTCCGGAGACGTGGGTTCGTCGCTCCCGTCGGCGAGGTCGAACCCCCGTCGTCCTGCCTGTACCATCGTTCGGACGTACTCCGCCTGGCTCATGTCGAGTTCCTCGGCCTCCTCGCGCCAACGGTCCCGTTGGCCGGCCGGCACGTACGTCTGGACCGAAACCCGGTCGCCATTCATATATGAGGTGACGAACTGACGGTACATCAATCTACGTCAGACACCTCGATAAAGGCCCTTATCGATCGAACTGACTCCTCAGTCGGCGGCAGAAGCGACGAATATCGACGAACATAAACTGCGTAGGTTCAGATTGGACGATACACGGAAGACGCCCGATCCAGTTCCGGGTGGTACCGGTACGGCAGCTGCGGGTCGCTCCGAACCGTGATCGAACGCGGTCGAATGACGATTTCTCCACATTTCCTCGCCGACCGATCGGCGGGGATGCCCGCACGACACCGCCATTGATTCGATGTGACGACCGACGAGGAGCGGAGCAGGGGCGCGAGCGGTCCAACGCGCCGCCGGTGGCCCGTAACTCGTCGCCGTTCCCGTCCCGACGTGGGTACGAAACCCGAGTTCACGGTAGCGTCGGTCGCCTCTCGATTCCGATGGCACCCCGCCGTGGTGTTACCGGAAATCTGTTGTCGACGCCCCGGTCGTGCGTATCGAATGTATCAGCTTCGCTTCTGTCCGGTAGGACGAGCACCGTCTCGTGACCGACTGCTCCGCGTCCTCGATGTGAGAGCGAGCGGTGTCCGTCCCGATAGCAGACTGCTGCCGTCTCTCCGGTTGCCGGCAGTTACCTGCTACCGCACCGGCCGCGAACCACCGAGACGGCGGCAGGGCCGCTGCACAACGGCACTCGAAAGCAACGACGAACGGCCTGCAGGTCTGCAGTCCCGACTTGAGGCCGCTGTGAAAGAAGCTAACAGGTACCCCGGGTGTTACTCCGACGGACGCGATCCGGCGGCCGGACGTCGATACTCGGCCGGCTGCCGTCTCTGCGTATACACCACCCGGACTTCCTCATTAAAAGTTGCATATATTATACTTTTGATCGATAGAATCTATCGTGTCGGCGGCTCGTAAACTGTATGCTGCTATATCAAAAAGCGGTATACGATCGAGGTGACTAACCCTTGGATAGAGCCGTTTCCGAACTTTTTGCACTTCTGTTGCCGCCGTGAACCGTGTTCCGACGGCAGGTGACCGAACGCCGGCACCCGATAGACTGTTCCGAACCCGCAGATGAAAAACACTCAGTTGCATTAGTTACAAGGCTTGCAGTACGTGCGAACGAACGTGGAATGCTCTCCGGGTGCCGTGCGGCGAGGCTCCCGACGAGCCACCGGTCGCAGTGTATTCGGGACGGTACGATGGCGGCCCGACAGACGCGGGCGGACGTGCTGCGTGTCGCATCTGCCGGCCGGCACGGCAGACCATCGTCTTCGGACCGGGTTCGAGCCGACGAGGGAAGCGACCGGATATCTCTCGGGAGGCGAGCACGGCTTCGGGACCGTCGGCGGTAGCAACAATCGAGCGACCGTTCCCGCATGGCGGAGGCCGTAGATGGGCCTCCGGCTCCGCGCGTCCCTTCTCATCCGCACGGCTGTCGCGTCGTGCACCCCGTTCACCTCGGCCCCCGTCGTCGGCGTGCCGGACGGGGGGCTCGGACTCGTGCTCGCGGAACCGCTCCAGTTGGTCGTCACGAGGCTCGCATCGCTGTCCCGCGTCTCGGCGGTGGTCCCGTCCCCACCGGCCGCCGTCGCGGCGGCCGGACTCGCCGTCGACTTCGTGCCGTCCGCGGGTGGTCAGCGGTCCGGGCACATACTCAGTTCGAGCGCCCGCTGCCACGGACGACCCCCCGGAGTCGTGATCGTCGTGGCAGCGGTTCTCGGCTGTCTCTACACGATGGTCGCGCGGCCGTCGGTGCCGGCCGGCCTCCTGCTTCTCGCGGTCGCCTTCGGCGGCCTCGCCGTCTGGGCGGCGGTCCGAGAGGTCCGACGGCGAATCTCGGGGTCCCGGCCCCGGGTCGTCGCGGACAACAGTCCGCTGAAGCACACGCCGAATCGCAGGTCGTCTCGACGGTCCGCTGGCTGGCCCAGTCGGCCGGCGTACCGAAGCCGTCCGTCCGAGTCGTTGTCGGGCGACCGAATCGATGACCGTCGGCAGCGGGGACGACGCCGTTCCGTTGATGTCGTCAGGGTCGGTCGGTGCGCTCCCGGAAGCGGTGCTCGCCCATCTGGTCGGCGGCGACAGTCGGGTGATGGGCGCAGCCCTCGGGCCGGTGCCGGCGGCCGACGAGTGTATTCGGGAGGAGCCGATCTTGAGGACCGGTTCTGGAACCTGGTATTCAAACTGCCGAAGCGGTACGGACAGTTCGGCGTCGCGGTACCGCCCCGCGGGCGCGAGCGCGCGGCCGATGTCGCGGCGGCCGAACTGACCAGGTCGCCGGCGGCGCTCGCAGGCACCCTCAAACGGCTGACCGAGGCGCGGGACAGACCGGAGACCGACCTCCGAGAGTGGAAGCGCTCGGTTACGTGGCCATGGGCCTCCTGCCGCCGCCGGAACCCGGCGTCTCGACCGGGCCGTCCCGGATCCACCCGCCGGTCGAAACGCGGGTCGAACACCTCAAATCGACGACCGAATCCGCCGAGACGGAGCGGCGACGGCCGACTCTCCGGCGACACGTAAACCATATGCTGATATATCGAATCGATGCAGCGCGGCCGAAGATCCGGTGACCGGCAGAATAGGGGCGAATCGGAGTCCAGGCGGTTCCGGACCCGGGTTCGTCCGTTCCGTGTCGGCCTCCGCATCACGTACACGGGGTCGTGAGAATTGCCGTCGAGTCCCGGTCACCGCGGCGTCCGTACCGTACGATGATCGGAAGAGAACTCGGAGAGCCCGCGTCACCGCGTGCCGTCGGGTAGCGTTCCCCGGTCCGTCGGGAACCAGGCGAGGTCGTGGTCGGCGTCCAGCCGCACGCGAACGTGGTCGTCGAGCGAGACCTCGTCGTCGTGGTTGTGCATACAGCCGACGACATCGCCGGATTCGAGTTCGACGCGGTAGAGGACGGTCGGCCCGAGGTACCGCCGGTGGACGATCTCGCCGTCGGGGTCGGTCGTCGTCGCCTCGGCGCGGACGTCGTCCGGCCGGACCATCAGGTCGACCTCGGTGCCGCGGTACTCCTCGGTGAGGCCGTCGACGCGGTTGAACGGGACGCAGCCGAGCGGCGTCTCGACGCAGCCGTCGGCGACTCGGCCGGAGACGAAGGAGGCGTGGCCGAGGAAGTCGGCGACGAACCGAGAGGCCGGCTGCTGGAAGACGGCCTCCGGCGTCCCGACCTGCTCGATGCGGCCGTCGCTCATCACGGCGACGCGGTCGGAGATGGACATCGCCTCCTCCTGGTCGTGGGTGACGGAGATGGCGGTGACGCCGGCGGCCTTCAGAATCTCTCGCACCTCCTCGCGCATCCGCACCCGCGTGTCGACGTCGAGGTTCGAAAACGGCTCGTCGAGCAGCAGCAGGCTCGGCTCCGGCGCCAGCGACCGGGCCAACGCGATCCGCTGCTGTTGGCCGCCGGACAGCTCCTCGGGCGGTTTGTCGTCGTGGTCGGCCAGCCCGACCAGCTCCAGCAGCTCGTCGACCCGCCGGCGTCGCTCCGGCTCCGCACAGTCGTCGATGCCGAAGGCGACGTTTTCCCGTGCGGTGAGGTGCGGAAAGAGGGCGAACTCCTGGAAAACGACGCCGACGTCGCGGTCCTCCGGCGGGGTGAAGCCCGCCCCGGAGACCGTCTCCTCGCCGATCCGTACCGTTCCGGCGTCGGGCCGTTCCAGCCCGGCGACGAGCCGCAGCGTCGTCGTCTTCCCGCAGCCCGACGGCCCGAGCAGGGTCAGCAGTTCGCCGTCGTACACCGAAAGCGACAGCTCACTGATCACCGACGTCCCGTCGTAGGACTTCTCCAGTCCGTCGAGTTCGAGCACCGGCTCCCCGCGCGTCCGGGCGTCGTCGGTCGCCTCCGGGAAGCGTTCGAGGAGTTCGCTAGACACGGCCCTCACCTCGACGGCTTGCCGCGGCCGGCGTCTCTGCTCCCATCGTTCACAGTTGTTTAGGGAGGCCAAAAGTACCTTGCGCTCCCGGACGGTCCCGACCGACGGTCCCCAACGCTTAGGCACGTCCCGCGAGATGCCCGGACATGACCGACGTAGCCGTCGTCGGCGCCTCGATGACGGAGTTCGGCCGGCGCGAGGCGTGGATTCGGGAGCTGCTCGTGGAGGCGGTCTCCAACGCCCTCGCGTCCGACCTCGGGGCGGTGCCGGCGTACACCCAGCGGATCGACCAGACGTCGGCCTCCGGCGGGGCCGGCATCTACGCCGCCTGGCAGTCCGTCGCCAGCGGTGCCTCGGAGCTGACACTGCTGGTCGGCGGCGAGAAGATGACCCACCGGACGACCGGCGAGTCGACGGACGTCATCGCCTCGCTCACCCACCCCGTCGAGTACAAACACGGCGTGACGCTGCCGTCGTTCGCCGGGTTGACGGCGCGACGCTACCTCGAGCGGTTCGATGCCCCCCGGGAGAGCCTCGCGCGGGTCGCCGTCAAGAACCACGCAAACGGCGCGCTGAACCCCCACGCGCAGTTCCAGGAGGAAATCGACGTCGAGACGGCGATGGAATCGCCGATGGTGGCCGACCCGCTGCGGCTCTACGACTTCTGTCCGGTGACCGACGGCGCCGCGGCGCTACTGTTCTGTCCCGCCGACCGGGCCGCGGAGTACGCCGACGATTACGCCGTGATCACGGGCATCGCCGGGGCGACCGACACGCACGTCGTCCACGAGCGGGCGGAGCCGACGCGGATGGACGCCGTCGCCGACGCCGGCCGCGATGCCCTCCGCATGGCCGGCCACGACCCCGACGACGTCGACGTGGCCGAGCTTCACGACATGTTCACCATCCTCGAGTTCCTCCAGATGGAGGCACTGGGGTTCGCGCCGGAGGGCGAGGCCTGGCGGGCGGTCGAGGCCGGCCGGACGGACCGCGACGGGGAACTGCCGGTCAACACGTCCGGCGGGCTGAAGTCGAAGGGTCACCCGCTGGGGGCGACCGGCGTCGCCCAGGGCCACGAGATATACAGGCAGGTGACCGACACGGCCGGCGAGCGGACCGTCGGCGCCGACGTCGGGCTGGCGTGCAACGTCGGCGGCTTCGGCAACTGCGTCACCGTCGCCGTCGTGGAGGGGCGGTGATGGAGGCCTACCGCTACGCGGACGGCTCCGTCGGCTACCCGGGCCACCCGGCCGGGCCGGACGGCGGCGACCCCGTCGAGACGGTCGACCTGACCGATTACACCGCCGAGGTGGTGACCTGGACGGTCTCCCACGCGACGCCGCCCGGCGTCCGGGAGCCGAACGCCCTCGCGATCGTCGAGTTCGACGTCGACGGGACCGGCGTCCGGGCGATCGGCCAGCTGACGACGGCCGACGTCGAGGTCGGCGACGAGGTGCGGCCGGTCCGCTGTGAGGAGCTGCGAGACCCGTCGGTCTGTCTCCGCGAGCGGGAGAGCCAGTCGTGGGACGGTTACCGGTTCGAGCCGGTCTGAGGCGGCCGATCAGCCGTCGTCGTCCGGCTCGTCGCCGTCGTCCGGGCCGCCGACCTGCCGCCGGATGGTCTCGAGTTCCTCGTCGACGTCGAGGTCGACGTCGTCCGACGGCTCCTCGTCCACCTCGCCGTCGTCCGACCCGCCGGGCCCGTCGACGTCGACCTCGACCGCCCCGGTCGTCTTTTCGTCCGACGCCGACTCTGTTTCCGCCTCCGCCAGCCGCTCGTCCACCTCCGAGCGGAGCTCGCGGGCTCGCGACAGCAGCCGCCGGACTTCCGGCTCGTCGGGCGTGCCGCCCTCGGCGGCCGTCTGCAGCTCCGCCAGCGCGTCGTCGAGCCGCCGGAGGGTCGCCCGGCTCGCGGCGGCCACGCCCTCGCGACCCCCGGCGCGGACGGCCTCCAGCCGGCCGCCGGCGTCGGCCAACTCCTCGGCCGCCTCGACCGGTCGGCCGTCGGCCACCCGCAGCGCGGCCGCCAGCAGCTCCAGCAGACGGACGTTCGCCTCGAGCAGCGAGATGAGCGCCGGGATGGTGTACCGCTCGGTGAACCGGAGGAGCTCTCCCGGCGACGGCGGTCGCGGCAACCCGAGCGGGCCGGTGCGGGCCGGCGGGTCGCGCAGCTCCGACCGTAGCTCCTCGAGCGTCGCCGTCAGCTCCCGGACGGACGCCTCGAAGTCGTCTCCGTCGTCCATACGGCGCATGTGTGGTCGAGGCTGATAACGATACGGAAGCCGCTCGGAACATTTATAAATGATCGGGTTTATTTTAGATCGAGGACAATGGAATTCGAATCTGACTCACCCTCCGATGCCGGCGTCGTGCAGGGGCTCGCGGCGCTTCGGCGCGAGGGCGGGTCGGTGCTGGTCGTCGGCGCCGCGAGCGGCGCCCAGCACGACGTCTGCCGGCGTTTCATCGAAGGCGACGACGAGCGCATCTTCGTCGACACCGACGGCCCCGTCCGCGACGACGAATCGGCCGACGAGGTCATCGAACGGCCGTTCACCACGCGGAGCGTGGCGACGTCCGACGCCTCCGACCCTACCCCGGGCGGAATCACGGCGCTCGCCGTCGACGTCGAGATGGCGACGCGTGACCACAGCGAGACGACCGAGACGCCGCGGATCTGCGTCGACTCGCTTCGACCGTTCGTCGACGGCACCGACATTCCGACGCTCGTCGCCGCGCTCCGGTCGGTCGGTACCGCCGCCGAAGAGGCCGGTGCGATCGCTCACTTCCACCTCCCCGCCGTGCCCGAGGCGGTTCCGGAGCCGCTGTTCGAGGCCGTCGACGCCGTCGTCGAGGTCCGGCGGCGCGGCGGCACCACCCACCAGCGGTGGCGCTTCCCCGGCCGGACCGAGACGACCGGCTGGGTCCGGGTTTAGGGCGACCAAAACCCTTTAGCCTCCCCGGCGTCGCCCGATCGGACGGTGTTTACGGAACCAGATAACAACGACGGGTGGATCGCGACGGATCACACCGTCGACGTCGAACGATAAAAAGCGGCCGCTCAGTTCGTCGCCGACTCGAGGACCAGCGTGTCGTCCTCGAGGTAGTGCTCGAGGTGGTGGGCGTGCTCCTCGAGGGTTTCGAGTTCGTCGCGGAGGATCTCCTCGGTGGTGTAATCGCCGAGTTCGGCGGCCAGCGCGACGTGATCGCGCATCGTTTCGATCATCGTCGCCATCATCTCCATGTCGTTGGCCAGCGAGGTCCGGATGTCGAGGACGTCGTGGCCCTCGTGCTCGACGGGAGCGTGCTCCTCGTAGGTCGAGCCGCCCGACAGCGGCACGCCACCGATGGCTTGGGCCCGCTCGGCGAACGCGTCGGCCGCGTACTCGACGTCCTCGGCGACCTCGCCGAGGTACTCGTGGAGCTGGAGGAACTCCGCGCCCTCGACGTTCGGAGAGCTTCGCTCTCTTCGACGCTACCGGCCTGACGACGGACGGATTCTTGGGTGCTCATACGGGTGCTATTTGTTCCTGGATTAACTTAAACCTTCTCGCCTGGATAAACACTTTTTACCTTCGCCCAAATATATTTTGTCTGTCGTCGAACCGGGCGCCGTCTTCGCCGACGCCGCGGTTCGGTCGAACGGGGCCGAAACGTCGTTTTTCCTGCGTGCGGTTCGTACGCTCGCGACCGTTCATAAGCGCTTTTATGCCCCGCTGCAGTACGGGCGTGTACAGCCTGTGCGGGGCTGTGATGCTCCTAGCCGGACAGGGACGAACGCGCCCGTCCGGGGTGCGAGAACCGCGTCGACCGCCCGGTCGGCGAACTGGTTCGACGGCGGGGGAGCGCGAGCCCGCGCGCGGGAGGAGCGACTACAACAAATGTCAGTATACGTAGACTTCGACGTGCCGGCCGACCTCGAGGACGACGCCATCGAGGCGCTCAAGGTCGCCCGAGACACGGGAACGGTGAAGAAGGGGACCAACGAGACGACGAAGGCCGTCGAGCGCGGCAACGCCGAGCTGGTGTACGTCGCCGAGGACGTCAGCCCCGAGGAGGTCGTCATGCACCTCCCGGAGATCGCCGACGAGAAGGAGACGCCGTACGTCTTCGTCGAAACACAGGACGACGTCGGCCACGCCGCCGGTCTCGAGGTCGGCAGCGCCGCCGCGGCCGTCGTCGACGCCGGCGAGGCCCAGGACGACGTCGACGACATCGCCGAGAAAGTCGAGGAGCTCCGGTAGGTGAATCATGAGTGCTGAGGAAAACGGGGGCGGCGCGACCCCTGCAGAAGTGATCGAGGTCGTCGGCAAGACCGGCATGCACGGCGAGGCCATGCAGGTCAAGTGCCGAATCAAGGAGGGCGAAAACCAGGGCCGCATCATCGCCAGGAACGTCCTCGGGCCGGTGCGGGTCGGCGACGTCCTCCAGCTCCGCGAGACCGCCCGCGAGGCGGACGCCATCGGAGGGCAGTGACCATGCCGCAGACGAACGCCTGTGACTACTGCGGCGCCGACGTCGAGCCCGGCACCGGGACGATGTTCGTCGCCGTCGACGGCACCGTCACCCACTACTGTTCGGCCAAGTGCGAGAAGAACGCCGACCTGAACCGCGAACCCCGGGACCTCGAGTGGACCGAGGCGGGCGCCGGCGCTCCGGCCGCCGAGACGGCCGAGGCCGACCCCGAGCCGACCGAGGAGCCGGAACCGGAACCGGAGCCGGCCGACGAGGCCGACCCCGAGACGCCCGACCTCGACGCCGCCGAGGACGAGACGGGCGCCGAAGAGACAAGGGAGGCCGACGAGAGCGATGCCGACGCGGCCGACGCGGCCGGCGAGGCCGACGAGAGTGGTGACGACGAGCCCGAGGACGAGGAGGTCGAGGCCTGATGGCCGACGCCGAGCGGACCTTCGTGATGGTCAAACCCGACGGCGTCCAGCGCGGGCTCGTCGGCGAAATCGTCTCTCGATTCGAGGACCGCGGACTGAAGCTCGTCGCCGGGAAGTTCGTCCGGATCGACGACGAGCTCGCCCGCGAGCACTACGCCGAGCACGTCGACGAGCCGTTCTTCGACGACCTGCGATCGTTCATCACCTCGGGACCCGTCTTCGCGATGGTCTGGGAGGGCCAGGACGCGGTTGCGCAGGTCCGGACGATGATGGGCGAGACCGACCCCGCCGAGTCGCCGCCGGGCACCGTCCGCGGCGACCTGGGGCTCGACCTCGGCCGGAACGTCATCCACGGCTCCGACACCGAGCCCGGTTCCGCCGAGCGTGAAATCGAGTTGTTCTTCGACGACGACGAACTGCTCGACTACGAGCGGATCGACGAGCGCTGGCTGTACGAATAACCACTTTTTACGCGGCCGCTCGCCGAGGGCGAGCGGCCGGCAAAAACGTGGGGAAAATATGCGCGAGCGCCTCCAGCCGCGGCGCCTCCGGCGCCGCGTTAGTCGACGCTCGCTACGGCGCCTCGCTCGTCTCACGGCTCACTTCGTTCACCGTTCGACCGCTTCGAGACGCTCGCTCCGCTCGCGTCTCGCTACCGCTCGTCGCCGCGAACCGCCTCGGGGGCGACCTGACGGACGCCCCCTCGGCGGATGCCGCAACTGAAGCTCGTCCCGACGGCAACAGCGAGAATCGGCCGGTCGGTCGAACGTGCGTACGGTACGGATGGTTCAGTATGATTCAGTGTGGAATGAACCGCGACCACTTCGAAAGCTCTCGGCCGTTCAGTCCGCCAGGGACGGCCGGTGGACCAGTCCGCGCCCTGGCGGACTGAACGGGCGAGCGGCGCTCGGCGGTGCCCCGACCCCGCAAGCAGCGAGGGAGCCGACGGCTCCCTCGGGCAGTCGGCGCCGTGCGCCGACGACCGCGAGGGACCAGAGGTCCCTCGGCAGCGGCGACCGAAGGGAGCCGACCGACTTCCGGTGGTCGCGGCGCCCCGAGCGCCGCGAGGGCTTTCGAGGTCTGTACGTCGAGTCAAGCGTTCACTCGTGCGTTTGTTCCATACACTCCTTACATCAACTGGTCTAACAATTGGAGACCTGCATCCGCCAAAGGGGGGCGTCCGATGGGTGGCAGGCCGCAGGCCGCGCCGGAGCGTACAAAAAGCGGGTGTCGGTCGATATCCACCTCACCGGCGTTGACCAACCGCCCGACCCCCCGTCGGCCAGTTCCGCAAGTTCGTAGGTCGGCAGCGTCGCCGGTCTCACGCGCCCGAAACGAGGTAGACGGCGAGGACGGCGAAGAGGATGCCGAGGGCCTTCCGCGCGGTGAACTCCTCGCCCAGCGCGAGGACCCCGATCATCGAGGAAAACACGAGGAACATCGCGAAGACCGGCGTGACGACGCTCACCGGCCCGAGCGACAGCGACCGGTACAGCGCGAGGATGCCGACGCCGAGGAAGGCGCCCGCCGCGAGCACGTACCGCAGCTTCGGCGAGGACAGGTGAGTGACGACGTTCTGGTCGGTGTAGGCCAGCACGCCGAACGTCATCACGACGAGCAGGCCGTTGGAGACGACGACGGCGATGTCGCTCGGGACCGCGTCCGGGCCCGTCGTCGCGACGCGCATCAGCGGCGAGACGAGGGCGTACGACCCCATCGCGAGAAGCGCATACGGCAGATATCCGTTCATGCAGGCGCTTCGTCCGGTGCGGACAAGTGTCTGCCGACCTACGCCTCCGGCCCCGGAAGAGGGGGTACCACGGCGCGGCGGCCGGGTCGGTCAGTCGACGTCCACCTCGCCGGCGTCGAGTTCGGCCTCGACCTCGCGGGCGGCCCGGACCATGTTTTCCATCTTGCCGTAGGCGATTTCGCGGGGCAGGAGCTTCAGCCCGCAGTCCGGTGAGACGGTCAGTTGCTCTGGCGGCACCACCTCGAAGCCCTTCCTGATGTTCGCCTTGATCTGCTCGACGGGCTCGACCTCGGCGGTGTGGGCGTCGACGACACCTAATGCGAGGTCGGCCGTGAACTCGTGGTCGGTGAACACGTCCAGCTGCTCGTACTGGCCGTTGCAGAGCTCGAGGTCGAATTCGTCGACGGGGTACTCGAGAATTTCGGGGTAGATGCGGAAGTAGTCGCCGTAGCAGACGTGGAGACCGACGCGGATGTCCGCCGGCACATCGTCGACGATACGGTTGAGACACTCCCCGACGATGGTGTGGTCGCCCGGCGTCGTCGCCAGCGCCGGCTCGTCGATCTGGATGTACGTCGCGCCGGCGTCGACCAGCCGCACGATCTCCTCGTTGACCAGCTCCGCCAGCTCGTAGCCACTCCTCGCCGTAGGACACCTCCTCGACGACGGAGGGCTTGTCGAAGTAGTTGTGGCCCCACACCTTCACGGGGCCGTTGAACTCGTAGCCGTCGATGCGGGCGGCGAAGTACTCGACCATCTCGTTGCGGCGCATCTCGCCGTCGACGACGACGTCCAGGCCGGCTCGGACGTGCTCGTCGGTGACGAGGCGGGCCGCGTCGTCCATCGCCTCCGCCAGCCGGTCGTCGTCGAAGTCGTGGTCGCCGTCCTCGGCGAGCTCCTTGGCGCGGTTGAGCCACGTCGGCTTCGGGTAGGAGCCGACGACCGTCGTCATCAGGAAGTGGTCGTTGTCGTGGTCCGGCGGCCGGAACCGCTCGCGGCCCTCGGTCATGTCGACACCTCCTCGGCGGCCGCGGCCAGCGCCTCCAGCTTCGCCTCGAACCTGGTCACCGGCAGGAAGAACAGCCCCGTGTTCGGCGTGGCGTACACCGTCTCGAACTCCTGGGCGGGGACGCTCTCCCGGACCCACTCGACGCGCTCGACGATCTCCGCGGGCGTCTCCACGAGCGTGTTTTGCCCGTCGACGACCCCCAGTCCGACCGCGTCCTTCGTGCCGTACTCCTGGATGTTGTAGACGTTCGTCTCGTGGTCGGCGACGAAGTCGAAGCCGATGGCGTCGACGTCGGCGTCCATGAGATGGGCGTACGGCTTCTCCGGGATCGCCCCCCAGTAGGTGTGGACGACGACGTCGGCCTCGACGGCGTCGGCCACGCGGTCGACGGCGGCGCTGGCGCGGCGGTCCTCGCCGTCGTCCGGCGGGTCCGTCACCAGCGACGGCTCCAGCAGGAACAGCGTCTCGACGTCCGGCAGCGCCGCCGCCTCCTCGGCGAGAAAGCCCGCGACGGCGTCCAGGAAGGCCGCCTCGTCGCCGTAGTGCTCGTCGGTCGCCAGCTCCGACAGCGAGTACGGCCCCGGCAGGACGGCCTGGTCGACGCCGGCGGCTGCATCGAGCTCCGCGGCGACGTCGCCGTCGTAGTCCAGCTCGCCGGCGACGACCGGCTCCCGGTAGAAGTTGTTGTTGTCGTAGTACCGGACGATCCCGCGGGTCTCGACGCTGTCGTGGACGGCCAGTGGGTGAGCGAGCATGTCGTCCCAGCGGAGCTGGCCCTCGACGATCCGGTCGAGGCCGGCGGCCCGCTGGCGCTCGATGGCCTCGCCCCGCGCGCGCTCGTAGACGTCGACGACCTCCCCCGACTCCGAGCCGGAGATCAGATCGCCCTTCTGGTGGCCCTTCAGATCCGACAGCTCCTCTTTGGCCCGGTCGGGCAGCGGGAACAGCCCCGGCGTCGTCGCGATTGCCTCGGTCATCACCGCTCGGTACGCGATGACGGCGTTTAATATTTCCTACTCAGCTATCACTGAGAGTTATCTCGAGGACGACGAGCCGCTCGAACGGGAACGACTCCTCGGCCCGCTCGCGGGTCTTCAATCCCGCCGCCGTCGCCAGCTCCCGTACGGCGTCGAGGCCGGTCAGCGAGGAGACGAGCAGGTACGCGCGGCCGTCCGGCCGGAGCACCCGGCCGACGTCGTTGAGGAACGGCCGGACGACCCGGCGGCCGTCCTCGCCGCCGGACAGGGCGTACTCCAGTGGGTCGTCCCACTCCCGCTCCGGCGGCGTCGGCAGGTACGGCGGGTTGCAGAGGACGACGTCGGCGCTCCCGGCGGCGAAGGGGGCGGTGAGGTCGGCCCGGACGACCTCGACGCCGGACTCGCGGGCGGCCGCACAGGCGTCGGGGCCGATGTCGCAGCCAACGACGGCGGCGCCCGTCGCCTCCCGGACCGTCGCGGCGACGTAGCCGGAGCCGACGCCGACCTCCAGCACCCGCTCGTCGGCGGCGACCGCCTCGGCGGCCGTCTCCGCCAGCAGCTTCGACCGGCTCGACGAGGCTCTCGTCGGTCGTCCCCGGGTAGACGTCTCCCTTCTCGCGGGGATGGGGGCTCGAGATGTCGTGGTCCTCGTCGACCAGCCAGGCGGCGCTGTCGGGGACGTCACTCCCATCGTCCGCGTCGCCGTCCGTCGACCCGTCCGCGTCGCCGTCCGTCGACCCGTCCGCGTCGATTGCGCCGTCGCCCTCGTCGACTACCTCGTCCGGCTCGTCGTCGACCGCGCCGTCGTCCGGCTCGTCGTCGACCGCGCCGGTGCCGCCGTACTCCTCCTCGACGGGTTCGCTGACGGTCGTCGGGGCCCCGTCGTCGCCGTCATCGTCGGCGACCGGTCGGACGGCCCGCTCGGCCGCCGCTGCCGACGTCGTTACTTCCAGGCCATCGGTTTCGGTCCGGCCCATCAGCTCCCGCTGTGGGAACGGGATGCGGATTTCCTCGTCGTCGAAGGCGCCCTTCACGGCGTCGATGACCTCGTTCTGTGCGCTGAGCTTCCGCTGGATGGTCGGCCGGCCGATCCAGTACCGCAGCCGGAGCACGACCGACGAGTCGCCGAACGACTCCAGGACGACGTCCGGGCTCGGCGTGTCCGCGACGGTCTCGCAGTCCTGCATCGTCCGCTTTGCGACCGCGGCCGCCTCCGAGACGTCGTCGTCGTAGTCGACGCCGACCTCGGTCGTCAGCCGGAGCCGCTCGGTGTCGACGGCGATCCAGTCGCCGGCCTCGAACGGCCGCCCGAAGAGGATGACCAGCCCCGACAGCACGTTCCGGAGGGTTCTCCGGCCGGCCAGTCCCACCACGGCGCCGAGGACGCCGGCGCCGATAAGGAAGTCCCCCGGGTCGATGCCGAACAGCCCGAAGACGAACACCAGCGCGACGGCGAACAGCGACAGCTGGACGAAGTGATGAGCCAGCTCGCGCTGGTGCGGCGAGATGCGGCCGCTGGTCGACCAGTAACGGATCACCCGCTTGGTCACCCGCGTCAGGGTGTACGTTCCGAGCAGGGCGATGAAGCCGATGTAGAGCCTCAGTGCCGCCTGTGCGGTCGGTATCAGTTGGTCGGCGAAGGCGTTCAGCTCGACGACGGCGGTGCCCTCCCGCCGCCAGATGACGATGAACAGGACGGCGTCGGCGAGCGCTACGCCCATGATGACGAGCGTGCGGGCGATCTCGACCAGCTCGGGCGTGAACCGCTGCTTCAGCGGCCCGCTGAGGCGGTAGATGCCGACCACGGCGGCGACGAACAGCAGCGGTAACAGCAGCGTCGCGAGGAACCGCCGCGGGTCGCTGTCGACGACCCCCTGGAACCGCCGGACGTAGTCGGTCGCCTGCAGCGCCACCGCCGGCATCTCAGGCCTCCCGGCGCGGGCGGGCGCCGATCATCGGGACTCGACCTCCGCGGCGGTCCGGGCGAGCCGGGCGAACGCCGCCGGCGGCAGCGTTCCGGCCCGTTTGCTCAACAGCGACTCCTCGGCGGCCTCGACGACGGCCTCGGGGTCGTCGAGCCCCGAGATGTGGGCCGTGTTCCGGACGGCATTCCGCATCGTCTTCCGCCGCTGGGTGAAAACCGCCCGCACCAGCCGCATGAACAGCGCCTCGTCGGGCACCTCGTACGCCGGCTCCCGGGGCGTCGTCCGGACGACCGCGCTCTCGACGGCCGGCGCCGGCGCGAACGCCTCCGGCGGCACCGGCTCGACGACCTCGACGTCGGCGTAGTGGCCCGCCGTCACCGACAGCCGGCCGTAGTCGTCGCCGCCCGGCTCGGCGGCCATCCGCTCGGCGAACTCCCGCTGGAAGGTCAACACCGTCGGCCGCCGGGGTGGCAGGAGCCGGAACGAAAGCTCCGAGGAGACGCCGTACGGCAGGTTCGACACCGAGGCCGTGAACGCCGGCAGTTCGACCTCCAGGGCGTCGTCTTCGACGACGGTCAGCCGGTCGTCGGCGACCGCGTCGGCGAACTCCCGCTCGAGGAACGCCGCCAGCTCCGGGTCCCGCTCGACGACGGTCACCCGGTCGGCGGCCGACAACAGCCGGTCGGTGAGGGCGCCGGTGCCGCCGCCGACCTCCAGCACGTGGCCGAGGTCGGCGCCGTCCGGGAGGTAGCCCGGCAGCCGGTCGAGCACCCGGTCGTCGACCAGGAAGTGCTGGTCGCGGTCGGGGTCGCCGCGGACGCCGGCCCGGGCCATCAGCGCGTCTGGATCCCGCATACCGCGCGGTACGGTGTCGCCGTGTATATGCGTCATCATTCGCCGACCGCCCTACTCGTCGGTCCGGCGGGCGAACACCCGGTACTTGAGGTCCTCCTCGCGGAGCTCCTCGACGATGCGCTCGACGAGCACCTCCCGCGGGCTGTGCAGCCCCGAGACCCGCTTTTCGACGTCTTCGAAGCTCTCGAACGGCTCGCGCTTGCGCTCGTCGAGGACGTTGTTGCGTAGCTTCTTGCCGATGCCGGGCAGCAGATTCAGCACGTGTAGTCGGGTGGTGATCGGCTGGGCGTCGTTGTAGAAGTCGACGAACCGCCCGGTGTCCCCGTCGATGATGCGGTCGATGGCGTGTTCGATCTCGGACTCGGCGGGAGCCGGAACTCCGCCTCGCCGAGGGCGTGTGCGACCGGTGACCGCTCGTACTGCGGGCGGTCGTCGGAGGGGCTGCCACGCGGCAGGAAGTCCACAGCCACGGCCGTCGTGGGGTCGGGTTCGGAGCCGGAGTCGCTCATACCTCACCCGTACGCGGAGGCGATATTTAAAACGGGTGCCGGTCAGGCGTACTTCGCGACGACGTCGAGGACGTCGTCGAGCTCCTCGCCCGACAGCGAGTACCGCTCCTGGGCGAACACCGACCGCAGCTCGTCGCGGTCCGCCGGCAGCAGGTTCGCGATCTTGTAGGCGGTCGCCTCGTCGATCTTCTCCGCGTCGAGCAGCTCCTCGACGAACTCGACGGACTCCTCGGAATCGAGCGCGGTGAAGCGGTTGACGTGCTCGATGGCCCGGGCCAGCTCGTAGCGCATCTCCCGGTCCTCGTCGAGGGCCCGCTCGCTTTCGATCTCGGCGAGCAGCTCCTTCGCCTCGGGAGTGGTGAGGAACTCCTCGTCGAGAACCTCTTTGAATATCGTCATTCCCGCTGCCGCTGGAGGTGGGCGGCGCCGGCGATGACGGTCTTCGTCACGTCGCCGTCGACGATCTCCACCTTGAACGCGTCGCCCTGCTCGCCGGCGACCGTGCCGGTGCGGCCGTTGAACCGCGGGTGGAAGGTGCCGTCCGGCACCGACGGGTCGAGCTTGAGGTGGACCTTTTCGCCGTTTTCGTAGCTCTCGACGGACCGCTGGGGCGGGGAGGTGCCCCGCTCTCTGGGCTCGTTGCGAAGCTTGTTCCGCGTCGAGTGTCGCGGACCGTTGGAACTGGGCATCGTTGACCCCGTGCTGCGGCCGCGTGAGACGTGTGCACGCTCTGCAGTATCAAGGTAACGGGTGTTTGGGGGGTGTTCAGAGAAGCACCAACTGACGAGATAGTTTCTGCCGACCGATTAACTGACTCCTGGCGGACTGAACGGGCGAGGCACTCTCGACGAAGCCGGACGACGTAAGCACCACAGGGAGCAACGCGACCGAGGAGCGCAGCGAGTCCCGAGAGTCGAGAGTGCCGAGGGCTTTCTGGACTCTTGACTCCTTTCTGAATACTACCGTTTCGGGCCGGTCAGATGCGGCCGACCTCGTCGACGTCGACGCTCTCGACGCCCTCGACGTCGCCGAAGGCGTCCTCGACGGCGTCGGTGCCGCCGCCCTCGTCCGGGACGATGACCGTCGGGAACAGTGCGATGAGCCCGAAGGCGACGTCCTCGCGGTCGACCCGGCTGATCTTCGCCCCCTCCGGCAGGGAGTTTTCCAGCCGCTCCTGGAGGCCGTCCAGGTCGACGTCCGGGCTCTCCGGCATGACCTTCATCTTGGCTGCGACCTTCCCCATCGTTACGGCCCCGTGAACCCGCAGTCCGGACACTCGTAGAGGGTGCTCTGCTTGCGGCACGTCGCACACCGGTAGATCACGTATCCGCAGTCGGGACAGTCGAACTTCGCCGCGCTCGTCCCGGAGATGTTGATCCCACAGGAGATGCACTTCCGTTCCCGCCGCTGGGTACTGTCGCTGCTCATACACGCCGGTGAGTCGGGACGACATTTAACCCTTATCAAGCGCGTCAACGCGGCGGCCGGTGGAGCCTTGGGCGTCCGTCCCCAGGCGCCGGCATGGACGCGGTCCGAACGGTCGCCCGGCGGCTCCGCGCGGAGGCGCAGGCGGCCGACGAGCGCCGGCTGCTCGTCCTTGCCGGCGGCCGCGAGGCGGGCTATCGGGGCGCCGCGGTAGCCTGCGAGCCGCTCGTCGACGTCGTCTCGCTCTCCGAGCGCGACCCCGTCGGCGACCGGCTCCCGCCGAGGCGGACCGACGAACTGCTCGGGGAGACCCACGACGCCGTCGTCGTCGACTGCCACGACGCTTGCCGGCCGAACGCCGTCGGCCGGGCCGCCGGCGCCGTCGACGGCGGCGGCCTGCTCGTCCTCGCGACGCCGCCGCTTGAGGACTGGCCGGCGATCCGCGACGGCTTCGACGAGACGCTGGCGGTGCCGCCGTTCGAGCCGGCCGACGTCGCCGGCCGGTTTCGGCGCCGGCTCGTCCGGACGCTCCGGGCCCACCGCGGCGTCGCCGTCGTCGACGTCGACGAGAGGTACGTCGAGGCCGACGGCCTCACCGACCCCGCGCCGCGGCTCGACGCCGGGACGGTCGCCCCGCCCGACGACCACGCGTTCCCGACGGCGGTCTACGAGGCCTGTCGCACCGCCGACCAGCGCGACGCGGTGGCCGCCTGCGAGCGGCTCCGCGAGCCCGGGACCGCCGTCGTCGTCGAGGCCGACCGGGGCCGCGGCAAGTCCAGCGCCGCCGGGCTGGCCGCCGCCGCCCTCGTCGCCACGGGCCGGGACGTCCTCGTCACCGCGCCGGCCTACCGCAACGCGGCGGAATGCTTCGACCGGGCGGCGGAGGCGCTCGCGGCCCTCGAGGCGCTGTCCGACGACCGCCGGACGGCCGACCGTCCCGAACTCGTCCCCGACGAGGGCCGGGTCCGATTCCGCGAGCCGGAGGCCGCCGCCGATGCCGCCGCCGACGTCCTCGTCGTCGACGAGGCCGCCGCACTCCCGGTCCGGCGGCTCGAGTCCCTGCTCGCGGTCGCGCCGGCGGCCTGCTTCGCGACGACCGTCCACGGCTACGAGGGGTCGGGCCGCGGCTTCGACGTCCGGTTCCGCGACCGCCTCGGGGCCGCCCGCGCGGTGACCGACGTCGACCTCGCGACGCCCATCCGGTACGCCCCGGCCGACCCCGTCGAGGTGTGGCTGTTCCGGGTGCTGATGCTGGACGCCCGGCCGGCCGTCGAGCCGCTGGTCGCCGACGCCGACCCCGCCGGGGCGACCTACGAGCGGCTCGACCCCGACGCCCTGGCGGCCGATGAGAACCGCCTCCGGGAGGCGTTCGGCCTGCTGGTCGAGGCCCACTACCGGACGGACCCCGACGACCTCGCGCGGCTGCTCGACGCGCCCAACATCGCGATCCGGGGGCTGAGCGTCGACGGCCACCTCGTCTCCGTCGCCCTGCTGGCCCGGGAGGGCGGACTTCCGCCGGCGACCCGCCGGGCGATGTACGAGGGCGGCCGCGTCCGCGGCAACATGTTGCCGGACGTGCTGACGAGCCAACTCCGGGATCCCGAGGCGGCCGCGCCGGTCGGGCTGCGGGTGATGCGGATCGCCACCCACCGGGCCGCCCGGTCCCGCGGGCTCGGCTCGGCGCTGCTGTCGGCGGTGGAAACCGAGTTCGATCCCGACGGCGACGCGAGCGACGACGACACCGGCCCGGGCCCCGTCGACTACCTCTGTGTCGGCTACGGCGCCACCCCGGAGCTGCTGGATTTCTGGCGGGCGGGCGGCTACCGGACGGTCCACCTCTCGGCGACTCGCAACGACGACAGCGGCGAGTACTCGGCGCTGATGCTCCGGCCGCTGTCGCCGGCCGGCGAGACGCTGGCCGAGCGACAGGTGGCGTGGTTCCGCCGCCGGATCGGCAGCGTTCTGGCCGACGCCCTCGACGACGCCGACCCCGACGTCGTCCGCGGCGCCCTCGCGGCCGCCGGCGGGACCATCCCCCTCGACCTGTCGGCCGCCGAGTGGCGCACCGTCGTCGGCGCCGCCTACGGCCCCGGGCTGTACGACGCCGCGCCGCGGCCGTTCCGGCGGCTGGCGCTGCGGGCGCTGCTCGAGGGGACGGCACTCGACGCCGACGCCGAGCGGCTGCTCGTCCGGAAGGTGCTGCAGGCGCGGCCGTGGGACGAGGCCGCCGACGACCTGGGGTACGTCTCCCGGCGGAGCTGTATGCGCGCCCTCGGCGACGCCTACCGGCCGCTCGTGGACCGCTACGGCGGCGACCTCGCCCGAGAGGAGGCCGACCGCTACCGGGACTGACCGGCGCGGGCGGCCGACGGCCGGCGACCGCTCACGCGCGGTCGTCCGCGGCGTCAGCGTCCGCGTCGACGTCGTCGACCGCCCCGACGACGGATAGGACGCCCTCGTGGACCGCGGCGAGGATGACGACGCTGACGGCGATGATCGCCACCTCGAGCGGCGTCGACAGCAGCCCCAGCGAGACGATGAGCGTCGTCGCACACGCCGGCGGGTGGACGGCGTCAGCCGCGACCATCCCCCAGCTCGTGGTGACGACCGACAGCACGCCGCTGGCGGCCAGCCGGGCGCCGTCGACCGACAGCGCCGGCGGCGTCGACGTGATGACGATCCCCGGGGCGACGACCGCGTAGACGAGGAAGCCGGCGACGGCCCCCACGAGGTGGCCTCCCACCACCCGGTAGAACCGCGCCGCCCCACCACGGCGGTCGGCGGCGAGCGTGAACGCCGAGGGTCCGAGGCTGGGGAAGACGAACGGCTGGCCGGTGACGGTGGCGACGGCCCCGAGAACGGCCAGCAGGACCCCCGCGTAGAGGCTCGTCCCGACGCGCCGTCGCATGACCGGTCCGGAGGTCCGCCGGACGCTTGACAGCTTCGGCGCAGAGTTATGCCGGTCGCCGTCGACGCTCCGACGTGTTCCACGCCGACCCGTTCGTCGTGGCCGTCGCGCTGCTCGTCGGCGGCGTCGTCGGCAGCCTCCTGCCGGTGATTCCGGGCGGTCTGCTCTGTCTCCGCGCGGGCCGGCGGCGCCTCCGTCCGCACGGCCGCGGCCGCGGCGGGCGGCGGCCTCGTCCTCGCCGTCGTGCTCGGGCCCGTCGGATTCGTCCTCGGGATCTTCGCCGTCGTCTTCGGCCTGGAGTACCGCCGCCACGGCGACCCGAGACAGGGTGGCCGGGCGGCCGCCTACGCGACGGTCGGGATACTCGTCTCGGCGGCGACGCAGGTGGCCCTGACGGCCGCGGTGCTCGCGGGCTTTCTGCTCGTTGCCCTGTGAACGACGGAGACACTATCTCACTGGACGCGACCCGGCGCCGACCGCTATATTCGGCCGGCCCGGCCGGGGTCGACGTCGACGGCGTCGACCGGACAGACGTCGACGCACAGCATGCAGTCGATGCACTGCTCCTCGTTGGTCGGGTTGGCCTTGATCTCGCTTTCGGGGTGGTCGGGCGTGTCGACCCACTCGAAGACGTCGACGGGGCAGTCCTCCAGACAGGCCCCGTCGGCGATGCAGATGTCGAAGTCGACGGCGACGTGGGTGCCGCGGATGCCCAGCTTCTCGGGCGGGTCGGTCGGCCCCCAGACGTCGACGTCGTGCTCCTGTCCTTGGCGTTCGTAGTTCTCCTCGAAGCTGGGGTCGATAGCCATACTGAACGTGGCTAGATGGGGGCTGAAGTTAAACGTTCGCGCTGGCGCTCACACTATTACCACGTACGTGACTCCTGCGCCAAGAAGAGGGGCAGCGAGCAGAGCGATAGCCGCTTTCCTCGACTTTGAATATCGATATTTGAGAAGCGCGAATACCACTCCGAGAGCCACGACGACGAGGGCTGGAAGAGATACGATGGACTGAAAAATGGTCGAATTGGAAAGTTTTGACTGGATATTGGCCGTTTGAACTATAAAGCACCCTCCATAGAGTAGAATGCTGAATCCGACGACGGTTGATAGGCGGACGTTCCGTAATTCGGATGGCTGAATCGATTGTTTTAACATTTTACTTTAAAACCTCACGTGAATAACATCTACGTCCATGTTCGTTTCGTCGTCATAATAATCTACATACGTCGCGGCATTCGCAGCTTCGACTGCCAACGATATTTCAGCTGCGACACATTTTGTTGATGACGTAGACATTCGTGAATTGATTTTCGCACTTCACTTTTGACCTGACTTGGTGGCTTTTAGGGGAGCGTCGGTTGCCTTCTTCACCTGCTGCCTCTACGGTTTGTCCTAAGGCCCCGATGCTTAGAATAGTCGAAGCTAGAGCAAGGAAGCTCCGTCTTTTGTTCTCGACACAATTTACATAGCAACCTCTCTATAAAAAGTACTTGGTATCTGTGGAGCGGCAGTGTTCAGATGGTGGATTCCGGGGTCCAGAAAGCCCTCGGTGCTCTCAATTTCTGCTCGCGGGCCGAGGGAGCCTGCGGCTTCCTCGCTGCTTACGTCACCGGGAGAGCGACACTCTCCAGAACTCGCGGCGCACGGCGCCGCGAACGCCGGGGGTCGTCGAGTGGGCGGCCGGTGGAACCGACCGCCATCTAACGTGGTCGTTCGAAAGGCGCTTCGCGCCTTTCGCCAGTAAGCGGGACCTTCGATCCCGCGAGCTACGAGGGAAACGGAGTTCTCTCGGTATGACGAGAGAGCGTCGCTCTCCCGAACCACGGCGAAGCCGCCACGCAGCGCCTCACCCGTTCAGTTCGTCAGGACCCGGTCGGCCGGCAGAGACGGACTCATTGGACGGCGCTTATCTGAACATTGTCTGTGGAACATGGCCCAATTAACAACTGTCCCGACGAACTACTATTAATTCTGGAGATTGACCAATCGCGTCAACAGTATTGAATGAGGAAACAGGCGATGTAGCTTTCGAGAGGTTGATGCTCGGAACGACCGTCTTATACAGATTCTGTGACGAATTACCGGCGAACGCCCGCCACAGGTCGGTGTCCATCAGTAAAAGACTATATCGGTCCGTATCAGCGGTGTGCGAAGTACGCAATGGTGTCGTCGTCGAGGCGGTCGAGTCGGGCGTAGCCGACCCGTTCGAACTGGACCACGTCGCCGGCCTCCTGGGCGGCAAGGCCGGGCTCAGCGCGGCCGGTCACGTCGCCGTCGGGCGTCCGCAGCCGCAGTGGGACGCTCGCCGCCGCCGGCACCCAGTGGACGACGTCGACGTCGCCCTCCCGAACGACCGCGATATCGTCGTCGGTGAACTCGAAGGCGTCGCCGGTGTTCCGGACAGGGCCGAGGCTCTTCAGCCAGACGCGCTCGCCGGCCGCCGGCATGTCGTCCGGCTCGAGACGGACGGCCTCGCCGACCGGAATCTCACGGACGCCGCGGTCCTCGTGGTCGGGGTGTAGCGGTGCCTCGGCGACGTCGGGCCCGCCGACGAGCGGCCGCTCGACGCCGTCGCGGACGAGAAATCGGCGGTCGGCCTCGTCGTCGATCAACTCCCGGTTTCTCGCGTACACCGACGACATCGCGAGGTCGACGTTCGACGTCGAGGTACCGAGTTCGGCCATCGCGTCGACGATGGCCTCGCCGCGAATCCCCCGCCGCCGTAGGCTCGCGAGCGTCGGCGCCCGCGGGTCGTCCCAGCCGTCCAGCTCGCCGGCCGCGATTCGCTTCTTGATCGTCGAGGTCGACAGCGCCACGTCGTAGGCGTCGACCTGGACGTGACCCCAGTGGACGACTTCGGGGTACTCCCAGCCGAAGTGGTCGTAGACGAACCGCTGGCGCTTGGCGGAGTCCTGCAGGTCGATGCCGCGGATGATGTGGGTCACTCCGAAGAGGTGGTCGTCGACGCCGGACTGGAAGTCCAACATCGGCCAGCAGCGGTATTCGGCGGCGGCCTCCCGGGGGTGCGGCGTGTCGACCATCCGGAAGGCCACCCAGTCCCGCAGCGCCGGGTTCTTGTGCTCGATGTCGGTCCGCACCCGGAGGACGACGTCGCCGGAGTCGTACTCGCCGGCGACCATCGCGTCGAACTCCTCGCGGGTCGTCGCCGCGCTCTTGTCACGGTGCGGGCACGGTTCGGCGTCGTTCTTCAGCGCCGAGAACTCCTCGCCGCCGCAGCTGCAGGTGTAGGCGCCGCCGGCGTCGATGAGCCGGCGAGCGTGCTCGTAGTAGGTCTCGACGCGGTCGGAGGCCCGCGCCACCTCGTCGGGCTCGAAGCCGAGGTAGTCGATGGCCTCGAGGATGGCGTCGTAGGCGTCGAGGTCCGGCCGCTTGGTTTCGGGGTCGGTGTCGTCGAACCGGCAGAGCATCCAGCCGTCGTACCGCTGCTTGTACCGGCCGATGACGGCCGGCATCCGGGCGTGGCCGAGGTGCCACGGCCCGTTCGGGTTGGGGGCGACCCGCATCCGGACCTCGTCGTGGGCCTCGGCGTTCGGCAGCTCCGGCAGCGCCCGGTCGTCGGCGTCGTCGTCGGCGTCCAGCTCCGCGAGCCGCTCCGGAGCCAACTCGCCGAGCCGGTCGCGCTTCTCGGCCGTCGAGAGTCCGTTGACCCGCTCGATGACCGGCGCGACGACGCCCGGAATCTCGTCGCCGTGCTCGCGGAACGCCGGGTGTTCGCCCATCATCGGCCCCAGGATGGCGTCGACCTGTGCGTCGCTGTCGTGTTTCAGCGCGTTGAACAGCGCGGCCGTCTCGGCGGCCCGCTCGACCCGTTCGCGGAGGTCATCGTCCATCACCGTCCGGTACCGCCGGGAGGGTCAAAACTGCCGGGATTCCCGCCGCGTCACCCCTGTCCGACCAGCCGTTCTTCGTCCTCCCAGTAGCGCTTCCGGAGCTCGTACTTCTGGACCTTGCCGGTGGCCGTCTCCGGGAGGTCGTCGACGAACTCGACGCTCGTCGGCGCCTTGTAGTTCGCCAGCCGCTCCTCGACGAACTCGATGAGTTCCGATTCGGTCGGGTCCGCGCCCGGCTGCTCGACGACCAACGCCGTCGGCGTCTCGCCCCACTCGTCGCTCGGAACCGGGATGACCGCGGCCTTGAGGACGCCCTCGTGATCGTAGATGGCGTCCTCGACCTCGATGGAGGAGATGTTCTCCCCGCCGGAGATGATGATGTCCTTCTTGCGATCCTGGATCGCGACCATCCCGTCCTCGTCGACCGTCGCCAGGTCGCCGGTGTGGAAGTAACCCTCGACGCGGTCGTTGAACGCCCGGTGGGTCGCCTCGGGCTTGTCGAGATAGCGGTCCATGACCTGGTTGCCGCGGACGACGATCTCGCCGACCGTCTCCCCGTCCCGGGGGACGTCCCCGCCGTTTTCGTCGACGACGCGGACGTCGGTACAGAGCGTCTCGGCGCCCTGCGTGACCTTCAGTTCGCGGCTCCGCTCGGCCAGCCGTCGCGGCGAGTTGCTCGTCGTGATGATGGGTGCCGTCTCCGTCAGGCCGTAGATGTGGATGACCCGCCAGCCGAACTCCTCCTCGACGGTCTCGAGGGTGGCCGTCGCCGGCGCGCTGCCGGCCGTCGCGATGCGGACCTCGCGGGCGCCGGTCGTCTCGACGTCGCCGCCGCGGTCCTCGTAGTGTTGGATGAGGTTGTTCAGCACCGTCGGCGCGCCACACAGGAAGCTGACGTCGTACTCGCGGACCCGCCGGAAGGTGTCGGCGGCGTCGAAGGTCCGCTGCCACAGGTAGGTGTCGTCGTCGCGGATCTCCATGTGCTGGTTGAGCACCAGCGCGTGCCAGTGTTCGGTCCGGTGGGTTCGGACCACCCCCTTCGGGTCGCCGGTCGTCCCCGAGGTGTAGTTGATGCTCGCGTCGTCGTCCTCGGCGACGTCGGGCCGGTCGGGTGCCTCCTCGGAGTGGGCCGCCAGGACCGTCTCGTAGTCCTCCCAGTCGCCGTCGATACGGTCGGCCTCGTAGCCGATGAACTGCTCCGCGGGGACGTCCTCGCGGATCGGCTCGACGTTGCCGGCGAAGTCGTAGTCGGCGACCACGACGTCGGCCGCGCAGTCCTCGAGGATGTAGCCGAGTTCGTCGGCCGTCAGTCGGTAGTTCATCGGGACGAACACCGCGCCGAGGCCGTTCGTCGCGTACAGCGTCTCGATGAAGTAGTGGGTGTTCGGCGCCAGAAGCGCCACCCGGTCGCCCTGCTCGACGCCCCGTTCGGTGAGGGCGTTCGCCAGCCGGCCGACGCGGGCGCCGAGTTCCGCGTACGTGTACTCCGTTCCGTCGTGGGCGACGACGCCGGTCACGTCGCCGTAGAGGTCGACGGCTCGGTCGAGGAAGTCCGTGGTGAGCATCTCGCGTCTCATCGGTACTCCGAACACGTGGACGCCGGCGGCAAAAATCCTTTACCGGTCGTTCGTCGCCGTGTCTCAGTAGCCCCGCTCGACGAGGAAGTCGGCGACGTCGCCGAGCAGTCCGCGGGCCTCGCACTGCGGCAGCACCTCGAGCCGGCGCTTACCGCTTTCGACGAACTCCTCGGCCAGCTCGCGGGCGTAGTCGACGCTGCCGGCGGCTTCGAGCCGCTCGACGGCCGCGTCGATCTCCGCCTCCGAGGGGTCGTCGCCGACGAGCCCGTCGACGTCGACGCCGTGGTCGCGGGCGTGCAGCGTGATGATGGTCTGTTTGCCCTCGATGAGGTCCGACCCGCGCTGTTTGCCGAGCGCGTCGCTCGCGACGGTCAGATCCAACAGGTCGTCCTGGATCTGGAAGGCCCGGCCGACGTCGAGGCCGTAGCCGTGCAACGCCTCGACGGTCTCGTCGTCGGCTCCGAGCAGGATGGCCGGAATCGCCGACGCCGCCGCGTACAGCACCGCCGTCTTGCACTCGACCATCTCGAGGTACTGGTCGGTGGTCACCGCCTTCCGGCTCTCGAAGTCGACGTCGAGCGCCTGGCCCTCACAGATCTCCGTGCAGGTGGTCGCCAGCTCGTCCAGCGCCCGAACGTTCCGGCCGGCCGGCGCGCCCGTGTCGAGCATGTACTCGAAGGCCTTCGAGTACAGCGTGTCGCCGGCGAGGATGGCCGTCTCCAGGTCGTACTCGCGGTGGACCGCCGGGACGCCCCGCCGGAGGTCGTCGTCGTCCATGATGTCGTCGTGGATGAGCGTGAACGACTGGATGACCTCGATGGCGACGGCGGCGGTGAGGACGTCGACCTCGCCGCCGGCCGGCGACGGGAACGCGCGGTAGTCGGCCGTCATCGGTTCGACCTCCGAGACGGCCTCGGCGGTCAACAGCAGGACCGTCGGCCGGAGCCGCTTGCCGCCGGCGTCCAGCAGGTACCGGGAGGCGTCGTACTTGTGTCGTCTGCTCGTTGCGCCCCCGATGCAACGCTGTCGTCGGGCAATACTCGACCGCCCGAGGAGCGCAGTCCCTCTCCGCTCACGGCGTTAACGGATCGCTCTGTGATTCGTTCGCACACCAGAAATCTTCGATTTCTGGGGACGTTAACGAGACGCTTCGCGTCTCGTTTGCACATCAGAACGCTTCGCGTTCTGAGGACGGTGTGAGCCAGCATATCCCGCGGGAGTGAGACGGTGCCTCTCCGTGGGCCAGCATCTTGCCGGATGACGCCCGACGAGAGTACGCCGGAGGGAACGGAACGGTTCCCTTCGGCAGTACGCTGTGCGTGCGACCCGCGTCCGCCGCCGTCAAGGGTGGTGTGGAAACCCATCATGGGTTGAAAGCCCCGCGCGTAGGGCGGGCGTAGCTTACTCCGTGATCCGGACGATGTCCCCGTTCCGCGAGACGTGGAGGTCGCGGCCGACCTGGTACCCCTCGTTCTCGCAGAGGGTGACGTAGTCGGAGTAGCCGCTCATGTCCTGGTGGGCCGGGACGACGTTCTTCGGCTGCAGCGCGTCCAGCATCTCGTAGTGGCCCTCCTGTCGGAGGTGCCCGGAGACGTGGATGTCGTCGTAGATGCGGGCGCCCTGCATGCTCAGCAGCTTCTCCGACTGGTAGCGCTGGCCCTCGTTGGTCGGCTCGGGGATGACCCGCGCCGAGAATAGCACCTTGTCGCCTTTGTCCAGCTCGTACGGCGTCTCGCCGCGGCCCATCCGAGTGAGCATCGCTCGCGGCTCGCCCTGGTGGCCCGTCACGACGGGCAGGTAGTTCTCCTTGCCTTCCTCCATGATGCGCTTGAACGTCCGGTCGACGGACTTCCGGTGGCCGGCACCGGCTGCCGGCCGATGTCCTTGGCGAACTCCACGAGGCTGCTCACCCGGGCGATGTGGCTGGAGAACGTCGTCGCGACGATGCCGCCGTCGTAGTCTTCCATCGAGTACATGACGTCCTTCAGGTGTGCGCGGGCGACCGACTCCGACGGCGTCCGGCCCTTCTTCCCGGCGTTGGTGCAGTCTTCGATGTAGGCGAGCACACCCTCGCGGCCGATCTCGCGGAACCGCTCCATGTCGATGGGGTCGCCGACGACCGGCGTATGGTCCATCCGCTTGTCCAGTCCGTAGACGACCGCCCCCTCCGGCGTGTGCAGGACGGGGTTGATGGCGTCGATGATCGAGTGGGTGACGTTGACGAACTCCAGTTCGCACCGCTCGCCGATCGACATCGTGCCGCCCGATTCCATCTTCACGAGGTCGTTCTGGACGCCGAACTTCTCCTCGCTGTCGATCTCCTGTTTGACCAGTTCGATCGTGAACGGCGTCGCCACGATCGGCGCGTCGTAGCGGTGAGCGAGCTTCGAGATGGCGCCGATGTGATCGAGGTGGCCGTGCGTCGGTACGATGGCCTGTACGTCGCCCTCGATGTCGGACATGACGCGGTCGTCCGGGATGGCCCCCATGTCGATGAGGTCCAGGCTGTGCATCCGCTCGGTTTCGCGGTCATCTGCCGTCCGACCTCCTCGTATCCGCCAATGGTTGCGATTTCGACTTCCATGGTTTGCAGCCGAGAGACCGCTCTCCGGGTCCGGGAGCGACCGGCGATGTACACGGCCGTCTGTGACGGACGCGACACCGACGCGGCGTCGGTGGGCCGGCGGTCGGACACGGACGAGGCCTCGCGCTCGCGGTCCCGTCGGACCACGTCGTAGCCCCGCCGACCGTCTCCCGCCGGCGACTGCCGGCCGCCCGTCCGAATCCGGGGCGACCGTTGCTCGGTTACGTACCAGTTTTCCTCTGGGGTTAAAAGCTACGTGGGTCACGGCCCGCTAAACCGTACCGACGGCCGCGACGACGATCCCGACGACAATCGCGACGATGGTCACCGTTCTCAGTACGGCGAGTCCAGCAGCAGGTGGCCGCCGTCGACGGCGTAGTAGGCGCCGGTGACGTACGCCGACGCCGCCGAGGCCAAGAACACCGCAAGTGGGACGCAGTCGCCCGGTGTGCCGAAGCGGTCGGCGGGCACCCCTTCGAGGATCTGCTCCGGCAAAGCGCCGCCGGCGGCCTCCGTGACGCCCTCCGTTTCGATGACGCCGGGGGCGATGGTGTTGGCCCGGATGCCGTAGTCGGCCCACTCGCTGGCGACCGTCTGCATCAGGTTGTGGATGCCGGCCTTCCCCGCGCCGGAGTGACCGTGGAACGGCGCGCCGTGGACGGAGTTGGTCGCGCCCATCGAGATGATCGAGCCGCCGCCGCCGTCGATCATGTGCTCGCCGACGCTCATCGTACAGAAGGCCGTGCCGTCGAGGATGGTCCCGACGACGGCCCGCCAGCCGTTCGCCGAGAGATCCTCCAGCGGCGTCAGGAAGTTCGCACCCGCGTTGTTGACGAGAACGCTGATGTCGCCCAGCTCCTCGACGACGGTGTCCCGCATCGCGTCGACCTGGTCCTTCTCGCGGACGTCGACGGTGGTCGCGCAGGCGTCCCGGCCCCTGGCCTCGATCGCCTCGGCGACCGGCTCGAGGTGGTCCATGTCCCGGGAGGCGACGGCGACGTCCGCGCCGTGGTCGGCGAACGCGAGCGCCATCTCCTCGCCGATACCGGTTCCCCCACCCGTCACCAGGGCGGTCTCGCCGGAGAGCAGGTCGTCGGTGAATATGTCGGTACTGTCCGGCGTCTCTGGCCAGTCGTCCGGCATGGCGGGTACCCACTCGCGGCGGGATCGTTAATCCACTGCCTCCCGTCGCCGTTCGCCGTCAGAACTCCTCGCGGAGCGACACCTTGTCGATCTTGCGGGTCGAGGTCTTCGGCAGTTCCTCGACGAATTCGACGCGCCGGGGAATCTTGTAGTCGGTCAGCCGCTCGCGGCAGTGCGATTCGACGTCGTCGGCCGTCATCTCCTCTTCGGCCACCACGACCGCGGTCACCGTCTCGCCGAGTCGCTCGTCCGGGGTGCCGATGACCGCTACCTCGACG
>PXSC01000027.1 GCA_003023535.1 Halobacteriales archaeon QS_9_70_65
GAGGGCGTTGGCCAGCCGGTCGGCGACGATCTGGGCGTTCAGGTCCGGCTCGTCGACCTCCTGGACGTCGATCTGGGGGTCGTCGAGGTCGAACCGCTCTTCGAGCTCCGTCGTGATCTTCCGGATGTTCTTGCCGCCCTTGCCGATGACCATCCCGGGTTTTTCGGCCTTGAGCACGATCTGGGTGCCCATCGGCGTCTTAGCGACCTCCATGCCGCCGTAGCCGGCCCGCGACAGTTCGGCGGCGAAGAACTCGTCGATCTGGGTCCGCTGGAGGCCGTCGCGGATGAACTGGTGTTCGTCCGCCATCACTCCTCGACCTCCTCCAGTACCAACTCGACGTCGACCTGCATCGTGTTCCAGTCGGAGGCGCGGCCGAAGGCCCGGGGTTTCTGGCCCGGCGACTCGCCGACCTTGTGGGCGGCGACGTGGGCGATCTCCATCGCCTCGCCGTCGAACCCCTGGTGGTCGGCGTTGTTGATGCCGTTCTCCAGCAGGTCGAGGAAGGCCCTCGAGGCCTTCTCGGGGTAGCGGCCGGCGTCCCAGCCGTCGACGTCGGAGCGGTGTCCGACGCCCGAGTTGTGCGAGCGGAAGGGGACGGACTCCTCCTCGTCGACGACCGACTCGAGGTACTCGACGGCCTCGGCGGCCGTCAGCCCCTTGATCTCGCGGGCGATCTCCTTGCTGTGCTTGTGGCTCATGTGACGCTCCCGGAGCATCGCCTTGGCGGTCTCGTCCGGGTCGGCGTCGACGCTGTAGCTGATTCCCATGGTCACTTGAGCGGGACGAACTTCGACGAGCGGGTGGCCCCGATGCCTGCCTGGCCGTGCTCGACGGACGTGCGGGTGAGCTGGAACTCGCCGAGGTAGTGCCCGAGCATCTCGGGATCGACCTCGACGCGCTCGAAGCTCCGGCCGTCGTAGACCGCGAAGGTCAGCCCGACGAACGCCGGCAGGATCGGCATATCCCGCAGGTGCGTCCGGATCGGGTCGTCGGCCGTCTCCTCCTCGTCGGCCCCGCGGGCTTCCTCGAGCAGCTTCTGCTGTTCGGCGGAGAGGCCCCGCTCGATGGTTCGCCGCTGGCGGGCGGGAAGCAGTTCCGCGACCTCGTCGAGCGTCATCTCCTCCAACTCCTCGAGCGTGTGGCCACGGTAGGTGAACTCCCCCTCGTGGCCGATCTGGTACTCCGAACTCATTCGTTGCCTCCGCTCCCGCCGCGACCGGTCCGCTTGGAGGCGATGTCGCCCACCTTGCGGCCCGGCGGCGCGTCGCGGGAGATGCTCTTGGGTTTGCCGGGGTGCTGGCGGCCGCGACCCCGCGGACGCGCGGGTACTTCGTGCCGCGTGCTTTCATCTTGTGGTGCTTGTTGCCGGCCTTGACGAACGGCTTCTCCGTCCGGCCGCCGCCGGCGACGACGCCGATGGTCGCCCGGCATTCCGGCGACAGTCGGCGCATCTCGCCGCTCGGCAGCTGGACGACCGCGGCGTTGCGGTCGTGGGTCAGAAGTGTCGCCGACACGCCGGAGGCGCGGGCGAACTTCCCGCCGTCGCCCGGCTGCCGTTCGACGTTGCAGACCGGCACCCCCTCGGGGATCTCCGCCAGCGGCATCGTGTTGCCGGGGGCGATCTCCGCGGAGACGCCGATCTGGATCTCGTCGCCGACCGTCACGCCCTCGGGGGCGAGCACGAGCCGGCGGTCGCCGTCGTCGAACCGGACGTCCGCCAGCGGCGCCGACCGGGCGGGGTCGTGCTCGATGTCGACGATTTCGCCGCTGACGACGTCGTCGTCCTCGAGGGTGCGGTGCGACAGGTCCGCTTTGTAGCGGTGCGACGGCGCCCGGAACGTCGAGCTGCCGCGGCCGCGTCGTTGTCCGAGTATCCTGCGTCCCACGGTTAGAACACCCCGATTCTGGAGGCGACTTCCTGGGCGTCGTCGTCCTCCGAGAGGAGGACGGTCGCCTTCTTCTCGCCGTCCATCGTCACCTGCGTGTTCACCGAGTCGACGACGACGTCGAACTGCGTCTCGACGGCCTCCCGGATATCAGGCTTGGCGGCGTCGGCGTCGCAGATGAACAACAGCTTGTTCTCGAAGTCCATCTCGTCCATCGCTTTCTCGGTGACCAGCGGGTGCTTCAGCGTCATCGGTCGGCCACCTCCGCGACGGCGGACTCGGTGAACACCGTCAGCCGGCCGGGGTCGGTCCCCGGCGCCAGGTCCTCGGCGTTGACCTCCGCGGCGGTCGCCACGTCGGCGCCCGCCAGGTTCCGCGCCGCCAGCGACGGCTCCTCGCTCGTTCGACGTCGGCGTAGACGCCCAGCGCCTCCAGCACCTCGACCGCCCGCCGGGTCTTCGTCAGCTCCTCGAAGTCGTCGTCGACGACGATCGGGAACTCGACGTCGTCGTCGAAGGCGTGGCCGCGGTCGGCGACCACGTCGGCGTCCGCCGTCGCCGCGATGGCGCTGCGGGTGGCCAGCTTCCGTTCTTTGGTGTTGATGTCGAGTCCGCGGTCCGTCTCGGTCTTCGGCGGGTGGGCCGGGCGGCCGGAAACCGCCTGCGGCACCTCGCGGGCGCGGCCGTCCTGCCGGGGGACGTGCGCCATCCCGCGGCCGCTGCCCTGCGACTCCGCCGGGGTCCGAAGCCCCGCGTACTCGTCTGTACCGGCGTCCTGCGTTCGGTTGGCCTGGGCGGCGAGCACCGCACGCTTGACGAGGTCGGGCCGGAAGGTCGTCTCGAAGACCTCCGGCAGCTCGACCTCGCCCGCGTCGTCGCCGTCCAGGTCGCGTACTGTTGTCTGCATGTGTTATCCCTGATTCGAGGCTGTCGAGACGTACCGCACCTCGGGGTCGAGACGCGGCTGGTCGGCGGGTCGGACCGCCGGCCGGAGGCGCACGAGGCGCTTGTCCGGGCCGGGCACCGAGCCCTTCACCAGCGCGTAGTCGCCGTCGACCTCGCCGTAGTTGACGAAGCCGCCGTCGGGCGTCACGTCGTCGTCGCCCAACGCGACGAGGCGCTTGTTCAGTTCGGTCCGCTGGTGGTAGCCGGTCTGGCCCTGCTGGGGGACGGTCGACCGCACGCGCGAGGGGTTCCAGGGGCCGAGGTTGCCGATGCGTCGGCGCCAGCCCTGTCGGGCGTGTTTGCCCTTCCGTTTCTGGACGCCCCAGCGCTTGACCGGGCCCTGCGTGCCCTTGCCCTTGGTAACCCCGGCGACGTCGGCGTACTCGCCGGCGCGGAACACGTCGGTCACGGCGTGTTCTCCGGTTTCTTCGAGGAGGTCGACCGCGAAGTCGACCCGCTCGGCGAGGGAGCCGCCGCCGACGCGCGTCTCCATCACGTCGGGGCGCTTCTTCGGGACGTGTTCGTCCGGCACGGACAGCGCCCGCTCGAGGTCCTCGTGGACGTCGGCGGCCCACGACTCGGTGAGGGGGCGCATGCCGTACGGCGTGTCTTCGTAGGCTCGAACGGCGACGGCCCGCATCGGTGGCGTCTCGACGACGGTCACCGGGACGGTTTCCTCCTGGCCCTCTCGGGGGGAGTCGGGCTCGTCGTCGATCGCGACGACGTGGCTCATGCCGGCCTTGTAGCCGGCGAAGCCCTGCAGCCCGGGTCCGCCCTCGTCGTCCGGCCAGGAGTTGAACCGCGGTATCTCGCTGGCCGCACGGCTTCGAGGGCTGAAGCCCATCGAGCCCTTGCGTGGTCTGCTTGGTTGTGGCATGTATCTCACTCCAATGCGAGGGGCGCGAGGGTGGCGAACATCGCTTCCTCCGTTCGC
>PXSC01000028.1 GCA_003023535.1 Halobacteriales archaeon QS_9_70_65
TCTCGGCCGACGACGTCGACTTCGCCGAGGTCCACGACTGCTTCACCGGCGCGGAGGTGCTCGCCAGCGAGGCGCTCGGCCTCGTCGCCGACGGCGAGGGCGGCCCCGCCGCCGCAACGGGTCGGACGGCCCGCGACGGCGACGTCCCGATCAACCCCTCCGGCGGGCTGAAGGCGAAAGGTCACCCCATCGGCGCGACCGGCACCGCACAGGTCGTCGAGCTGACCGAACAGCTGCGCGGCGAGGCCGGCGCCCGACAGCTCCCCGATGCCGACCGCGCCGTCGCGCACAACCTCGGCGGCGACGCCGCCACCACCGTCGTCAGCGTCATGGAGGTCCGCGAATGAGTGACGGACTGACCCACGCGGCCTGGAGCGACGCGCTCCGTGAGGGGGTCCTGCTCGGCGGCGCCTGCGACGACTGCGGGACGACGGCCGGAACCCCGAAGGCCGCCTGCCCGCACTGTGGGGCGCGCGGCCTCGAACCCGTCGAGCTCCCGACGGCCGGCACCGTCTACACCGAAACGACCGTCGAGGTGCCGCCGGAGGGGATCGACGAGCGCGGCTACCGAGTAGCGGTCGTCGACCTCGGGGTGGCCCGGGTGCTGGGCCGGCTGGACGGCGCCGCGGAGATCGGCGACGCGGTCGCGCTCGCCGGCCACGTCGAGGACGAACAGGGGTACGTCGTGCCGCGGTTCGAGCCCGCCTGAGGCCGTCAGCTCCCGAGTCGCTTCCCGCCGTCGCCGCCCGCCGACGATGACAGGCCCGCCGAGAGATCGGCGACACAGCGCCGGCAGAACCGGTAGCTCGGGTCGTTCGGCACCCCGCAGGTCGGGCAGGGGACCTGCCGGTCGGCGGGGTCCGTCGGCCGCTCGTCGGCCTGCGCGGGAACGTACTCCCCGGCGTGGTCCGGCCCGTCGGCGGCGGCCGACCGGTAGAGGTAGGCGGCGACCGCCACGTGCAGCAGCACGAACAGCCCCGCTGCGGCGCGCGGTGTTCAACAAGTGAGAGCCGGCCGGTCAGCCGACATCGGGTGGGACCTCGAACGGGGCCGACCGCTCGCGGGGCGAGGCCGAGCGAGCACAGCGAGAGCGGCCTCGTGAAGCAGCGAACGGGAGGAGCGACGTGAGGAGCGACGATACGGGAGCGTAGCGAGCCGACGCACGCACGGCCGGCGGCCGCGCGCAGCGAGGCGTCGCGAGGCGCGACCGAAGAGAGCGCCTCGAAGTAGCGAACGGCGTCCTCGTGAGTGAACCGAGCGAGGGCTCGGCAGAGCGTCGCGCTGCCGGCGAGCGAAGCGAGCCGTGAGCCGCAACCCGCCAGCGGGAGGGGGCGTTCGGAAACGCCACTGTCACCGCCGACGTCCGCCGATTCTTCTTAATTAAACACTACCCTCAGTCGACCCGCGAGAGCCACGCCTCGGGGTCGTCGAGCTCCTCGTCGGTCGGGAGGTTCTCGGGGCGGTCCCAGACGGCGGCGGCGGCCGCGACGTCGCGGGCCTCGGCGACCGCCTCGAAGAACGCCTTTCCGCGCTCGTACTGGCGGCGCTTGCGGCCGATCCCGAGCAACCGCCGCAACAATACGGACACCGGGCCGCTCCCGCCACGGCGCTCGTCCAGCTTCTCGCGGAGGTCGGCGTACTCGCGGTCGAAGGCCCGGTCCATCACCAGCTCCGCGTACCCCTCGACGGCGGTCATCGTGACGTCCAGCTCCCGCATCGCCTCGCGGTCGAGGCCGCCGTCGGCCAGCTCCGAGACGGCCGTCTCGACGCCGCGCTCGAGCCGCCCGGGGAGCCACGGCGCCGCGCCGAACTCGGCGGCGTGGGCGACCTCGTGGAAGGCGATCCACCGGCGGAACCGGTCGCGGTCGACGTCCAGCGTCGTCGCCGCCGACTCGATGTTCGGGTGGACGAAGTAGAGTTGGTGGTCGCCGTCGCCCAACAGCAGCGGATCGTACTGCCCGAGGACGTTGTTCGCGAGAAAGCCGAGCGCGACGGCCATCGAGGCGGTGTTGGCCGACCGGGCCAGCGCCGGCGTCAGCTCGACCCGGCGTCGCGGGCGTCGCCGACGTCGTCGGCGTACCCCTGCCGCTCGGCGGCCGACAGCGTCAGGTTGCCCGGAGCCGTCGCCGCCCTCGCGGCGGTGCTCACGGCGGTCCAGTCGACCGGGCCGTCGCCGCCGGAGTCGGTGACGGCACGGACAGCGCGATAGAGGTTCACGGTGCCGCTAGCCCGGCGCGGGACAAATGCGTTCCGGCGGCTACCCGCCGCCGTCGCCACCGTCCCCGTCTCCGGCGCCGAACTGCCGCCGTGCGGCGTAGGCAACGACCACGGCGAAGACGAGGCCGACGACGGCCCCGACGGCCGCCCGCCCGCTGCCGCCGTCGTCGCCATCGTCGCCGTCCGGCGGGGTACCGCCGGCTTCGACGTCCTTTTGCCCGGGGGCGTAGGCGTCCGCGGCGGCGCTGAACTCCGAGTCGTCGACGTCGACGTCGACGTGGACCTCCAGCAGCGTCAGCTCGACCATGCCGTCGGTTCGCGTCTGCCGCACTTCAATCCGGGCGTCGGCCGCCGGGTGGTATTCAGATGATACTCCGAGTTATTCGGTCATCCACCGAAGCCCCCTCCCGCTCGCCGGTGGAGGCTCACGGGGCGCTTCGCTCACCGGCAGCCCCCGTTCGCGTCGAGGCGCTCGCTGCCTCGCGGGTCCCACCGCCCGGCTCGACCGAGGCCTCCCTCCTTTCGATCGGTCGGCCTCGCAGGTCGCGCCTCACGACTGCTCGCTGTCGTCCGACGATCGAAGAGGTTCGTGATCACGGACGACCGGCGGTCGTCCGAACGACGCTTCTCGCGTCGCTGCGGTGTCCTCGCACGGCGCCGCCGCGCGAGCGGGCCGAGGGAGCCTGCGGCTCCCTCTCCGCTTGCGTCGCCTGAACCGGTGAGCGGTCAGCCTCTTCGGAAGTCCCGCCCGACGCCGGCTGACCGGCCGCCTTCGCTTATCTGAACACTGCCGGCCACGGCGCGGGTCGGTGCGTTTATGCCGTCGGCGCGCGCGACGGTCTACATGACGGACCGGCCGCTCGACGTACTGGAGGAGACGCTCGGCTCCGAGGTGAACGTCACCCTGAAAGGCGGCGAGATGTACGACGGCATCCTCACCGGCTACGACCAGCACATGAATCTCGTCCTCGAGAACGGTGACAACGTAACGATTATCCGCGGCGACAACGTCGTTTCGATACAGCCATGACCGGTTCCGGGACCCCCAGCCAGGGCAAGAAGAACAAGACGACCCACGTGCGGTGTCGACGCTGCGGCGAGAAATCCTACCACTCCCGCAAGAAGGTGTGTGCCTCCTGCGGCTTCGGCAAGACCGCAAAACGGCGCGACTACGAGTGGCAGTCCAAGCAGAACGAATAGGCCCGACGGTTGTACCGCTCCCCGCCCGCCCCACGGCGGCGGCCGCGCCGACCGGGCTGTACACGAACGTGCATACACCCGGCCGGCGGCGGCGGAACGACATGCACGGTGGAGTGAATTTTTACCCCTGCGCGACGGACGAAGAGACATGCCAGATGGGCGGCATCCGGAGGGGCCGACGGAGAAGTGCGGCGTCGTCGGCGTTTCGCTCGACGGTCGGGAGGCGGCGCGACCGTTGTACTACTCACTGTACGCGCTCCAGCACCGCGGCCAGGAGTCGGCGGGTATCGTCACCCACGACGGCTTCCAGCAACACGGCCACGTGGAGATGGGGCTGGTCGGCGACGCCTTCGACGCCGGCGACGTGGAGTCGCTGAACGGCTCCAACGGCATCGGTCACGTCCGGTATCCGACCGCCGGCTCGCTCGGGCTGAGCCACAACGGCAACCTCGTCAACACCGCCGAACTGCGCGAGGAGCTGGCCGCGAAGGGCCACGCGTTCACCAGCGACGGCGACACCGAGGTCATCGCCCACGAACTCGCGCGCAACCTGCTGGAGGCGGACCTCGTGCGGGCCGTCAAGCGAATGATGAGCCGGGTCCACGGCTCCTACTCGCTGACCATCACCCACGACGACACCGTTCTCGGTGTCCGGGACCCGCAGGGCAACCGCCCGCTCTGCATCGGCGAACTCGACGACGGCTACATGCTCGCCTCCGAGTCGGCGGCCATCGACGTCCTCGACGGCGAGCTGGCCCGGGACGTCGAGCCCGGCGAGCTGGTCGTCCTCCGGCCGGACGGCTCCGGCTTCGACAGCTACCAGCTGGTCGAAGCCGACGACGCCGCCCACTGCTTCTTCGAGCACGTCTACTTCGCCCGGCCGGACTCCCGCATCGACGGCAGCCTCGTCTACGACGTCCG
>PXSC01000029.1 GCA_003023535.1 Halobacteriales archaeon QS_9_70_65
ACGCCGACGACGTCCCCATCGAGATCATTCCCGGCGTGACGGCGGCGCTGGGCGGCGCCGCCAACCTCGGGGCGCCGCTGTCGAACGACTTCTGTACGATCTCGCTGTCGGACAAGTGGCGCGGCTGGGCGGAGATCGAGGAGAAGCTCCGGGCGGCCGCAATCTCCGGGTTCGTCGTCGTCCTGTACAACTGCTGGCGGGACTACGAGCGGGCCATCGAGGTGCTGCGGGAGGAGCGGGCCGACGACGTCCCGGTCGCCATCTTCAACGACGCCGGCCGCGGCGAGGCCGGCCGCAACCTCGAGGACGAGACCCATACCATCACGACGCTCGGCGAGGCGACCGACCACGACGAGAAGGTCGGCGGCATGGGAACCAGCATCCTCGTGGGCACCAGCGAGTCCCACGAGTGGGAAAACGACCACGGCACGTACCTCGTGACGCCGCGCGGCGGCCGCGAGGTGGAGGACTTCTAACATGAGCACCGACGACACCACGACCGAGACATCGAGTTCGAGCACCGGGACGGAAACGGAGACGAAAACGAAATCGGCCTGCGGCGCGGGCACGGAGACCGAATCGTCCTCGTCCTGCGGCGCGTCGACGGACTCCGGCGGGACGACGTCGTCCTGCGGCGCGTCGACCGACGACGAGGAAGAAGAGGTCGGCGCCACCGTCGACGACTTCGAGGGCGAGCCGGGGCGGCTGCTCGCGGTCGGACTCGGCCCCGGCGAGCCGGAGGGGATGACGGCGCGGGCGTCGGCCGCCCTGGCCGACGCCGAGCACATCGTCGGCTACACGACGTACATCGACCTCCTGCCGGACGAGATCACCGACGACGCCGACGACATCTACTCGACGCCGATGTGCGGGGAGGTCTCCCGGACGGAGGAGGCCGTCGACCGGGCGCTTGCGGGCAACGACGTCGCCATCGTCGGCTCCGGAGACCCGAACGTCTACGCCCTGGCCGGCCTGGCGCTGGAGATCCTGGAGTCGAAGGGCGGCACCGCCTCGGCGGTCGACTTCGAGGTGGTGCCGGGCGTGCCGGCGGCGCAGTCCTGCGGCGCACGGCTCGGGGCGCCGCTGGTCAACGACACCGTCTCGGTGTCGCTGTCGGACCACCTGACGCCGATGGACGACATCGAGTCACGGCTGCACGCCGTCGCCCCCGAGGGGTTCACGGTCGCGATCTACAACCCCTGGAGCCGCAAGCGCCGGGAGAACTTCCAGCGCTGCTGTGAGATCCTGCTGGAGCACCGCGACCCCGACACGCCGGTCGGGGTCGTCCACGGCGCCGGCCGGGACGACGAGAAGACGCGGATCACCGACCTCGGGACGCTGCCGGAGCTGGGCGAGTCCGACATCGTCGACATGACGACCACGATCGTCGTCGGCAACGAGGAGACGTACGTCTGGGACGGCCGGATGGTGACGCCGCGCGGCTACGAGACGAAGTACGACTACTGACGATGTACGAGATAACGGTCGACCTCGAGACCTGCGACGGCATCTTCGCCTGCCTCGTCCGGGACGGCCGGTTCGAGGAGGCCGACGACGGGCTGGTGGCGCTGCCGGACGGCGACCGCGCCGGCGGCGAACTGACGGCGACGTTCGACGACGACCGCCGCGAGGCCGCCGAGCAGGCCGCCGCGGCCTGTCCCGTCGGCGCCATCGCCGTGGCCGACGCCGACGACGGCCACATGGCCGCCGACGGACCGACCCCGACGGAGGGCGAGTCATGAGCGCCGAGACCGGCGTCCCCGGCGACCTCCTGGATGCCCACCCCGAGACGGCGTACTTCTGGGGGCGGGTCATCGGCGACGGGCGGGTGACCACCGAGGGCGTCACCGTCCGTACGAGCGACGAGACGGCCGCCGAGCGGCTGGCGGCCGTCGCCGGCGCCGAGGGCGTCGATCGCCGCATCATCGAGCGGGAGTACGCCCACGACACCACCATCACCCGCAGCGAGGACCGCTACACGGTGCAGGCCCACGGCGCCGTCGGCGACCGCGCGGCGGCGGCGCTGGGGCTGCCGTTCGAGGGCGACCCCGGCGGCTACCGGCTCGACGCCCTGGCCGACTTCGACCGCCAACTCCTCCGCGGAATCCTGGAGGGCTGCGGGACGATCTGTTTCAAGTCCTCCGCCGGGACCGTCGGCGTCTCGTTCGTCCACGACGACCGAGCGCTGCTGTCGGCGGTCGGCCGACTGCTCGAGGAGGTTCCGGTCGAGGCGCCGTACGGCGAGCTCGCCGAGACGTCCTCGGGCGGCTACTGGTTCGGCCTCGAGGACGCGGCCGTGCCGGCCGTCGGCGAGTGGCTCTACGAGGGCAGCGGCGACACGGGGCTGTTCGCGCCGAGCCGCCGCCGGAAGCTCCGCCGGAGCGTCGAGCGCGCGGAGGGAGTCTAATGTTGGACGCCGAGGCGGTCGTGCTCGGCGGCCACGGCTCCCGCCGCGAGAAGTCCAACGAGCAGGTGCGGACGCTGGCGGCGGGGCTGGAGGAGCGACTCGGGCTGCCGGTCGACGCCGGCTTCATCGAGCTGGCGGAGCCGTCCATCGAGGGCGCCGTCGAGACGCTGGCGCCGACCGTCTCCGACGTGACGGTGCTGCCGCTGTCGCTGTTCGCCGCCAGCCACGTGAAGGCCGACGTCCCGCTGGTGGTCAACCAGGCCCGCACCGAGCACGACGTGACGGTCCACAACGGCCGCCATCTCGGCGTCCACCCGGCGATGGTGGAGCTGTTGGACGACCGGGCGGCGGCCGTCGAGGCCGAACTGGGCGTCGACCGCGAGGACGACGACGTGGTGGCGGTCGTCTGCGCCCGCGGGTCGTCGGACCCCGACTCCAACGGCGACGTTCACAAGCTGGCCCGACTGCTGTACGAGGGGCGGGCCTTCGCGGGCGTCGAGGCGGCGTTCATCGGCGTCACCGAGCCGCTGTTGGACGAGGCGCTACACACCGTCGCCAAGCGCCGCCCGGATGCGGTCGTCGTCCTGCCGTACATGCTCGGCGACGGCGTGCTGACGGGTCGCATTCGCGAGGGCGCCGAGACGTTCGACGAGGAGTACCCCTACGTCGAGGCGGCCTGCGGGGAGCCGCTCGGTACCGACGACCGGCTGCTGGAGGTGCTGGCCGACCGCTTCGAGGAGGCCCGCGCCGGCGACGTCTCGATGTCCTGTGACACCTGCAAGTACAAGGTGGAGATGGACGGCTTCGAGGGCGAGGCCGGCGGCGCCCGGGCGATGCTGCGGGCGATGACCCACCAGGCGGCCCACGCCGACCGCTCCGACGTCGACGAGGAGCCGCACGTCCACGACGCCCCGGACAAGCACATTGCCGTCTGCACGAACCGGACGTGTGCGGGCCAGGGAGCGGCGACCGTCCTCGAGCGGCTCCGGCAGGCCGCCCGGGACCGCGAGTTGGACGTCCAGATCACGCGGTCGTCGTGTCTCGACCGCTGCGGCGAGGGGCCGAACGTCGCCGTCTACCCCGACAACGTCTGGTACGGCACCGTCGCCCCCGACGACGCCGACCGCATCGCCTCGTCCCTCGAGCGGGACCGCATCGTGTCCGACCTGGTCGACCAAACCCTCTAACATGACCTGCCACGAGATCGAAGCGCTCCGACTCGGCCTGATGAACAGCCTCGGCGTCGGCGACGACGCCGCCCGCAAACACGCCCGCGACGAGCTGGGCGACGACCCGGAGCCGCACATCGCGGCGCTGGCTGACGCCGAGAGCCTCGCGGACTGCCGGCGGCACCTCGACACCGCCCTCGTCGAGTTGGAAGAGGAGGTCGCGGCGGCCGACGCCGACGCCGACGAGTACGACTACCTCCGGGGGCGGCTCGTCGCCGTCCGGGACGCCGAGAGCGCCCTCGAGCGGCTGCTCGGTCACGGCGAGGGGGTGCTGGAGGGGCTCCGCGAGAGCCACGAGACCCTCCACGAGGCGTTCCCGACGGATGAGTGACGCGGACGCGGCGACGGCCCGCCCGCTCGGCGACCTCGACCCCTGCGGCTCCCGGCAGGCGGGCCGCCGCTCCGGGGTGACGCTGACCGACGCGGGACCGGTCGTCGGCCTCGCCGACGGCCGCGTCCGGGCGTACGGCGACGACGGCCGCCGGTGGACCGCCGACGGCGCGGGCAGCGCGGTCACGCTCGTCCCGTTCGACGACGCCGACGGCGTCCTGGTCGGCGAGCGGTCGGCCCGCGGCGGAATCCGGCTGCTGGCCGACGGCGCCGAGCGGTGGCGCCACGACGCCGCCGACGTCCTCGGCGGGCCGACGAAGGACACCCGCTTTTTCCTGCCGATGGTCGTCGACGCCGCCGTCGACGGCGACACGGCATACGTCGCCGCCCGGCGGTACGAGCGCCGGGCGGGCGGCTCCGCGAGCGAAGCGAGCGGGGGCTCGTCCGACGGCGACCGGCACTTCGAGAGCGCCGTCTACGCGCTGGCGGCCGACGGGTCGGTCCGGTGGCGGTACGACACCGACGCGTCCGTCATCTCGGTCGCCCCGCTCGACGGCGGCGTCGCGGTCGCGTACAACCGCTGTCCGGGCGCCCACGACGACGGAGTCGTCGTCCTGGACGGCGACGGCGCCGAGCGGTGGAGCTGGGACCCGACGGACGGCGCGGGCGCGGCGACGGACCGCCGGGTGGGCGACATCGCGACCCTCGATGGCGACGTCGTCGCCGCCAGCCACGCCGACTACCGGGGCTACCGGCTCGCGGCGGGGTCGGTCCGGTGGCGGGTCGACCTCGGGCGGCCGACGGCCCGCGGCGGCGACCGGGTCTACGCCTACCCCACCCACGTCCATGCGACCGGCGCCGGCGCGGTCTTCCTGACGGGCAACTCCTTCCCGCAGGAGGGCCGGGCGACCGACGCCCGCCACCCGGACGAGCAGTCGGCCGCCGGCTACGCGCCGGACGGGACCGAGCGGTGGCGGGCGCCGGTCGGCGGCTTCGCCCACGAAATCGCGACCGACGGCCGGCGGCTGCTGGTCCCGGTCGCCCAGCACTTCCGGGACCGCGACCCCGCGGTCCACGGCTGGCGGCTGTTCGACGTCGCCGACGGCACGGTCGCGGCCGGCGACTGCGACGGCGTCGTCACGGCCGCCGCCCTCGACGGCGACCGCCGAGCCGCCGTCGAGGAGCCCGTCGCCTACCACGACGACGGGACCGTCCGCGGGCAGTACACCCTGCGGACGCCCTGAGGCCCGATAACGCCGGCGTTCGCCATCACGACTGCCCGAACGGCCGGACTGATACGCGGCAGACGAGTCCGTCGACCTCGCGGGGGCAATCGAGCAGTCCGCCGTGGTGGTCCGTGCGGTCGTTATCGTCGTTACGCGGCTGCTGGCGGTCACCCGGGACCGGGAGCTGCCGACCGTTCAGAGGTTCGGACTAGTAAAAAAGCAGCCGCGGTTCATTCGGCGACGGTCGGCGCCGCCGTCGCGGTGGGCCGGGGACGGCGCCGTAGCCGGTCGTGGACGGTCGCGACGGCGCCCCACAGGATGAGCTGTCCGGCGACGACGACGCCGGTGTAGGCGGTCCCGAGGCCGGCCGGAACCGACCCCTCGTAGGCCACCGACGGCGCAACGAGGACGGCCCCGACGACGACGGCGGCGAAGACGGCGACGGCACCGGCGGCGCCGGCGGCCCGCCCGGGCAGCCGATGGAACGCCGCGCCGGCGGCCACGCAGGCCGTCGCGCCGGCGACGGCCAACCCGGCGTACAGCGCCAGCCCGGCGGTCGCCGAGACGGTCGGCTCGACGCCGGGCGCCGCCGGCGGCAGGACGAGCCACGGGACGGCGGAGGCGCTGAGGAAGCCACAGAGCCCGAGCAGGTAGCTTCCGCCGACGGCCGGCAGCGCCGGCTCGACGACGTAGGCGACGGCGCCGAAGACGACGAGGCCGGCTACGAGGCCGAGCGCGGCGCTGCCGCCGACTGAGACGGCTCCCGCTACCCCGTCGCTAAGCGCGGCGCCGGCGTGATCGTGGCCGGCGGCCGCGGCGCCGTGGTCCGCCAGGTGCTCTGCGTACTTGACGACCGGGGCGCCGACCAGCGCGACGTAGAGGCCGTAGACCGCGCCGCCGACGGCCCCCGAGACGGCCCCCCGACGGAGGTGGTCGTACATCAGTGACAGACGACGCCGGCGACGTGGCGGCCGTCGTGCATCGCCTCGTGGACCAGCGGCTCCTGTGCGAACACGAGCAGGAACAGCGCGAGCGTGACCCCGAGCAGCCCCAGCCCCAGCCTCGTCGGCGAGACGGTCGTCCGCGCGGCGGCGATACGGTCCGAGACGGTGTCGTTCGTAACCGACATTGAAACTCTGGTTTATCGAAGGACAAGCAGGCTTGTAAACCTACCGGCGTGCGGCCGACACGGCTCGCTCGACGCGCTCCGGCGAGAGGGCATCCAGGGGGACCCGCTGGCCGTCGGTCGCCTCGACGACGCTGTCGAGGAGGCCGCGGCCGTCGCCGGCGTCGACGCAGACCACCTCCGCGCCGGTCGCGGCGAGGGCGTCGGCGGCCGACCGGGTGGCGGCCGTGGGGTCGGCGGCGGCGTTGGCCCGGCCGTCGGAGACGACGACGACGACGGCGGCGTCGGGGTCGGCCCGCGACAGCAGGTCGGCACTCGTCCGGAGGCCGGCCGGCAGCGGCGTCCGGTCGCCGGTCGGCAGCCGCTTGAGATGCCGGGCCGCGAGCGTCACCGACGCCGTCGGCGGCAGCAGCACCTCGGCGTCGTCGCCGGCGAAGGCGACGACGGCGACGCTGTCCCGCTCCGTGTAGGCGTCCTCCAGGAGTTCGAGGGCGACGCCCTTGCTCCGGCGCATGGCGGGCCGCATCGACGCGCTGGCGTCGACGGCGAAGACGACCAGTGCCTCGCCGTCGCCGGCCCGGACCGACCGCCGGAGGTCCCGCTCGCCGACGCCGTCGCCGCCGCGTCGCGCGGCCGCCCGGACGGAGGCGGCGGCGTCGACGCCGTCGCTGCCGTCGGTCGGCTCCGTCCGCACCCGGCCGCCGCGGTTACCCGCCGCCGGCGCCGCGGCCGCCCGTCCCGACGACGCCGTCTCCGTCTCCGCCCGCGCCTCCGGCGTCCCGAGTTCCGGCGCCGTCGCCGCCGCCGGCTCCGTCTCCGCCCGCGAGCCGCCGGGCACCAGCGGCGTCGCCTCCTCGTCGTCGTCCGCGCTGCTCTCCGCCTCGCCGCCATCCGCGTCGCCGGACGCGCCGACTGTCGGCGGGCGCTCGCCTTCGTCGTCGCCGCCGGCTCCGTCTCCCGGTTCGGCGGCGTCGTCAGGGGGTTCGTCGGCCGGGTCGCTGTCGTCGCCGGCACTCTCCGACGGGTTGCCGGGGTCACCGGGGTCCGCACCGTCCGGGCCGCCCTCGTCTCCGGCCTCGCTCGAGTCATCTCCCGTCCCGCCGTCGCCCGGCTCGCCGGCGCCGTCGCCGGTCGCCCCGTCCTGTGAATCGTCACCCGGCTCGTCGCCGCTCGCCTCCTCGCCGTCGTCGAAGTGCTCCTCGACGACGGACTCGGCGTCGGGGGCGTCCTCGAACGGCGTCGAGCGCATCCGGTGAGCCAGGGCGAGTTCGGCGGCCCGGCGGACGTCGCCGTCGATGACCGTCGGCCGGCCGTCGAGGGCGGCCAGCGCGCGGGCGGCTCTCGCGGTCGCGATGTCCGCCGCAGTCGTCGGCCGTAGTCACCCGTCGGCTCGCGGTCGCCGCTCCCGAGGTCGTCGTCGATGATGGCGACACGCCGCCCGAGGTCCCGCTCGCCGGTGACCTCGACGGACAGCGCGAAGCGGTCCCGGAGCTGCGGCCGGAGGTCGCCCTCCTCGGGGTTCATCGTCCCGACGAGGGTGAACGCCGCCGGGTGGGCGACGCTGACGCCGTCGCGCTCGACGCGGTTCTCGCCCGCGGCGGCGGCGTCCAAGAGTACGTCGACGAGGTGGTCGTCCAGGAGGTTCACCTCGTCGACGTACAGCAGCCCCCGGTTGGCCCGCGCCAGCAGGCCGGGCTCGAACGACGCCTCGCCGTCGAGGGCGTCGCTCACCGACAGCGTGCCGACGACGCGCTCGCGGGTCGCCCCCAGCGGCAGCGTCACCAGCGGCACCGACCGGGTCGTCACGGGGTACGTCGCCCGGTCGCGGCAGTCCGCACACTGCCGCCCCCGGTCGCCCGGCGGGCAGCCGTACGGGCAGTCCGCGACGACGCGCTGGTCGGGCAGCAGCGCCGCCAGCCCCCGGACGAGCGTGGACTTGGCGGTGCCCTTCTCGCCGCTGACGAGCAGCCCGTCGAGGCCGTCGTCGGCGGCGACGACCAGCAGCGCCTCCTTCAGCGCCTTCTGGCCGACCACCGCGCCGAACGGCGTGGAAACGCTTTTACTTTCGGCGTAATCAAACACGATTGTATTAGGGCAACCGGAGTTTATCAACATTATGCCAACGATTGGACTATACACCGCGACCGAGAACGAACTGGGGGCGCTCCAGCGGGCCGCCGGCGAGGTCGACGCCGACCTCGTCGTCCGCTCGGAGAGCGACCTCGACGACCCCGAACGCGTCGACGCGTTCTGCACCGAACTACCCGACTGCGACGCCGTCGTCCTGTGGCTACATGGCGGCAAGGACTCGATGCCGGGCTACGACCGGGCGGTCGAGTGCTGCCGCGAGACCGGCGTCCCGCTGGTGGTGCGGGCCACCGGCGACGCCTTCGCCGTCGAGGACACGACCGTCCCGTCGGCGGTGCGGGAGACCGTCGGCGAGTACCTCGAGCGGGGCGGCAGCGCCAACCTCGCCAACTGCCTCCGCTATCTCGTCGACCGCCTCACCGCGGCCGACCGCGCGTACGATGACCCCGTCGAGCTGCCGACCGAGGGCGTCTACCACCCCGACCATCCCGGCGCCTCCTACGAGGAGCTGCGGGCGACGCTCTCCGGGGACCGCCCGACCGTGGCGGTGTGGTTCTACGAGTCCCACTGGACCCACGAGAACACCCGCTACGTCGACTCGCTGGTACGGGCCCTCGAGGCCGAGGGCGTCGACGCACTGCCGGTGTTCTGCAACCCCGTCACCGACAGCGACGAACAGCAGGATGCCGAATGGGTCGTCGACGAGTGGCTCCTCGAGGACGGCGAGCCGGTCGTCGACGCCGTCTGCTCGTCGTTCATGTTCTCGCTGTCGATGTCCGAGCGGGGCCGGGACGCCAGCGACGAGGGTGGCGACGCCGAGGAGGTGTTCCTCCGGCGGCTCGGCGTCCCGGTGCTCCAGACGGTGACGACGATGCGGTCCCGGGCCCGGTACGACGTCGCCGACACCGGCGTGATGGGCTTCGAACTCGCGCTGTCGGTCGCGCTGCCGGAGTTCGACGGCAACGTCATCACCGTCGCTGGCGGCCAACTGGGCGCGACTCCAGTATACGCCCAACGAGGACAAGCGGGTCGCGGTCGTGCTGCACAACTACCCGCCGAGCGACGACGGCATCGGTACGGCCTTCGGCCTCGACTCGCCCGAATCGACGGTCAATCTGCTGGCGGAGCTGCGGGACCGCGGCTACGACCTGGGCGAGGCGCCGCGCGCCTCGGATTCGTCGAGTAGCGCGGAGCTGCGCTCCGCGGACCGTTCGAGCGGGCGGCGAGGCGGTGAACCCGCCTCGAACGGGACGGCGGAGCCGTCCCGCGGCCCGCGAGAGGACGGGGAACGAAGCGACCCGCGAGACGGCGGGGAACGAAGCGACCCGCGAGACGGCGACGGCTTCCCCGACTCGGGGCAGGCGCTCATCGAGACGCTGACCTCGCAGCTGACGCTCGACGATCGCTGGGTCGCCCCCGAGGACGTCCGCGACCTGTCGGTCGACGTCGTCTCGCCGGACCGGTACGACGACTGGTGGGTCGACGCCGATTCCGGCTTCCGGGAGAACGTCGTCGAGGAGTGGGGCGAGCCGCCGGACCGGCCGTTCGCGATTCCGGGCGTCGAGTTCGGCAACGTGCT
>PXSC01000030.1:0-8060 GCA_003023535.1 Halobacteriales archaeon QS_9_70_65
GGGGTCGGCGTCGGGCTCGTCGGGGTCGTCGACGCCGTCGCGGACCTCCTCGGCGCCGTCGAGGACGCTGACCGGGCTGGCCAGCGGCCGGTCGAAGATATCCTCCAGCTCGGCGGCGACGTCGACGCTGGCGCTCATGCCGTCCTCGTACTTGGAGACGGTACGTCGGGAGACGCTCAGCTCGCTGGCCAGCCGGCCGAGCGACCACTCCCGGTCGGAGCGGACGTCCGACAGCAGCTCGCCGTCGATGTTGACGTACAGTCCCCCTGGGGCGGCGTAGATGAGCGGCGGCACCTCCTCGACGAAGAGGTCCATGGCACTGTCCGGCGACAGCACCGGTACGCCGTGTCTGAAGTAGACGACGCCCGGCTTGAGGTCCTCGTTTCTGGTCCGGAGGCCGATGACCATCGGCGTCGCCTCGAGGTATTCCCCGAGACGGCGCATCTCCGCGCCGGTCTGGCCGCCGAAGGCGTCGACGTTCGCGAGCACCTTCAGGAGCACTACGTCCTTTCTCCGGCGGGCTGCGATGTCGAAGCTCTTCGGGCGGATCGCACACCGGTCGCTCACCGTGAATCCCGCGTCCTCGAGCATCGAGGTGACGTTACCGACCAGTGCGGACCGGGACATAGGGGTACTTACCAGGTCCCCGGGTTAAATGTGTTTCCCACGCACATACCGGTGCACTCCCGCGGTTGTCCCCGGGTGGCGAACCGAAACGGCGTTATCGCGGCGACCCGTAGCCGCCGGCCGTGACCGTCATCGGGCTTGACGACACCGACTCCCGAAGCCGGGGAATGTGTACGACGTACGTCGCCGACGCGGTCGCCCGCCGGCTCGTCGAAGCGGGCGCGGCCGTCGAGCGCGTACTGCTCGTCCGCTGCAACCCCGCCGTCGAGCACAAGACCCGCGGCAACGCGGCGCTCGCGGTCCACACCGACGCCGCGCCGTCGACCGCCGTCGACGTCGCGGCCGACGTCGTCGACGGGGCCGCGGAGACGGCCGACGACCGCACCAACCCCGGCGTCGTCGTGGCCGACGGCGCTCCCGGCGACGTTCCGGCGGCGGTCGTGACGTTCGCTCGCCGGGCCGTCACCGACATTCACGCCCGCGCGGACGCCCACCGCCTGCTCGAGACGGCCGGCTACCGCGCCGAGACCTGGGGGAACGGTCGCGGCGTCATCGGCGCGCTGGCGGCCATCGGCGCCCGGACCGCCTTCGACGAGTGGACCGTCGAGCACATCGCCTACCGCCGCCCCGAGCGGTGGGGCACCGACCGCGACGTCGACGCCGGGACGGTCTTCGACGCCGCCGACGCCCGCTATCCGGCCGTCTGGGACACCGTCGACCGAGAGGCCGGTGAGGTGATTTGCGTCCCGCACACACCCGGGCCGGTGCTGTACGGGATTCGGGGCGACGACGCGGCGGCCTGCCGGGCGGTCACCGCCGACATCGACGCCGAGCCGGTCGCCCGGGCCCGGTGTTTCCGCACGAACCAGGGCACCGACGCCCACCTCCGCCCAGGGACGGTCGCGGGCGCGAGAGACGGCCGCTCCTACCGGCTCGACGGGACCGTCTCGACGGCCCCGGAGACCCGCCGCGGCGGCCACGTCTTCCTCGCGGTCGCCGACAGCGGCGCGGAACTACCCTGCGTCGCCTTCGAGCCGACCGGGCGGTTCCGCGACCGGGTGCGGCGGCTCCGCGTCGGCGACGACCTCACCGTCTGTGGGGAGGTGGCCTCCGGTACCCTGAAGCTCGAGAAGTTCGCCCTCCGAGACCGCCGGGAGACCGAGTCGGCGACCCCGACCTGCCCCGACTGCGGGCGAACCATGGAATCGGCCGGCCGCGGCCAGGGCTACCGGTGTCGGGACTGCGGGACGAGCACCGACGGCCGCGTCGAGCGGCCGCTCGACCGCGGGCTGGCCGTCGGCTGGTACGAGGTTCCGCCGCGGGCCAGACGCCACGTCGCCCGGCCGCTCGTCCGCGGCGGCTTCGACGGCCCGACGCATCCCGAGCGGTGACCCTCGCGCCGCCGCGCGGCGTCACCCCTTCAGCCCGCTACCCGACAGCGCGAGAACGACGTCGTCGCCGTCGTCGACGACGCCGCGGTCCCGGTAGACATCCAGCGCCGCCGGCGCCACCGCACAGGTCGGCTCGGTGTAGAACCCCGCCCGGTGGAGCCGCTCGAGCGTCGTTTCGACGGCCGGCTTCGAGACGGCGACGACGTCGCCGTCGGTGGCCTCGACGGCCGCCAGGATGGCTCGCCGCTGGACCGGTTCCTGGATTCGAATGCCGTCGGCGGCGTCGTTGTCGCCGGCGGCGGCCGCCTCGCCGTGCAGCGCCGCGACGAGCGGCGCGTAGCCGGCTGCCTGCGCGCCCAGCAGCCGCGGGACGCGGTCGGTCCAGCCGGCCGTCCGCAGCGCCCGGAATCCCCGGTAGGCGCCGAGGAGCATCGTCCCGTGGCCCACCGGCAGCACCACGGCGTCCGGCACCGACCAGTCCCGCTGGTGGGCGATCTCGTAGGCCATCGTCGCGGTACCGGCGACGAAGGCTGGGTTCCAGGCGTGACTGGCGTACCACCCCTCGCCGGCCTCGACGGCGTCGATGCAGGCGTCGGTGACGTCGCCGCGGTCGCCGTCGACCCGGACGACGTCGGCGCCGGCCCGACGGATGGCCCGCAGCTTCGAGGTCCCGACGTCGGCCGGGACGTAGATCTCCGCCGGGAGTCCCGCGCGGGCGGCGTAGGTTGCGACGGCCGCACCGGCGTTGCCCGAGGAGTCCTCCAGGACGTGGTCGGCGCCGACGGCGACGGCCCGCGACAGCGTCGTCGCCGCGCCGCGGTCCTTGAACGACCCCGTCGGGAGGACGTAATCCAGCTTGACGGCGGCGCCGAAGTCGGGGGCGTCGACAAGCGGCGTGTAGCCGGCCCCCAGCGTCACGTGCGGCTCGACGGGAAGGAACGGCGCGAAGGTCCACAACCCCTCCCGGGGGTCGAGGTCGGCGCCGTCGGGCGCGTCGGCCGCCGGCAGCGGTCGCTCGGCGAACCGCAGCGGCGCGCCGCACTCGCACCGCCAGCGGTCGGCGTACTCGCGGCCGCAGTCCGGACAGCGAAGGTCCATGCCCGAGGTTGGGCGGACGGCGCCCTGTCGGTTTCGGTGTGGCGAGCAGGCGGGGCCAATACCGGCGGCGGTGCCCCACGCTCCGGCCTCGGCCGGCCGCCGGCGTCGCTCAGGTCACGGGCCGTCTGGTCGCGGCTTCGCTTATAAAGGATTGGTCGCGGCCGGCAGCGTCTAATTACTGAGAGCCGGCCGGTCGATCGGTGCCGGGCGGGACCTCGAACGTGGCCGACCGCTCACTCCGCGAACGGGAGGAAGCGTTCGCAAACGCCGCTATCACCGCCGAAGCACGCTACTCCCTTCTCGCGAAACACTGGCCGGCACCGCTCGGACGAGGCGGCTCAGAAGGAGTCGACGTCCGTCCCGAGCGAGCAGACGTACTCGCCGGTGGCGACGTGCGGGAGCCGGCGGTGCCGCCAGAAGATGCCGTCGGAGTCGGCGGTCACCTCCGATTTGACCGTCCCGAACGGGCCGGTCACCTCGAACAGCGTGTCGCCGCGGCCCACCTTCTCGCCGAGTTCGGCCGCGTAGGAGACGAGCCCGCCGGCCGGGGAGCCGTACTGCTCGAAGCCGGTCGCGCGGGTCTGCGACCGCAGCTCGACGTCGTCGTCGAGGAACCCGTACCGGTAGAGGACGTTGAAGACGCCCTTCAGTCCCGTCCGTATCGAGGCCTCGTCCCAGCCGACCGACCCGCCGAGCTCGGGGTCGATGGTGGGGACCCCCTCGTCCGGTGCGGCCCGGGCCAGCTGGCCGTCGGGGCCCTTCCGGTCGAGGATGTGGCCGCAGCCGAACGCCTTCGCCAGCTCCAGACAGTCGCGGTGGAGCCGGTGGCGGGGCCCACAGCGCACGCGCGTCTCGTCGATCATACAGGAGGTCGACCCCTGGTGGAGGTCGAGCACGAGGTCGGCGCGGCTCGCGGCCTCGAAGGTGGCGGCGGCGATGCGCTCGGAGGCGGTGCCGGTCTCGTCGCCGGGGTAGGCGCGGTTGAGCTTGGTGTCGTCGATGGGGTTGCGGTGTTCGGCCACCCGAAAGCCGTAGTGGTTGACGATGCCGACGACCAGCAGTTCGCCGGCCAGCTCCGTCGGGTCCAGCTGCGGGACGAGCCGCCGGACCACGCCGAGGCCGTTGAGCTCGTCGCCGTCCGACACCGCTTGTACGTAGAGGGTCTTTCCGTTCCGGGCGCCGTTGACGACGGCGACCGGCAGGCCGACCTCGGAGCCGTCTCTGGCCTCACCGACCGGCAGCCGCCCCGTATCCATCTCGCCCGGGGCCGCGCTCGCCGAACCGAGGGTGGTCATTGGGCTGACTCGGCTTCCGGGAGTATTAGGCCTACTGATACCCATCGGGTTTTCCGTCTGTTCGATACCTGTAGGGCTTTGTACCGCCCGACCGTACCGCCGGGCGTGTCCGCCGACGCCGCCGACACCCCCGACCGCCCGGGCGTGGCCGCCCTCGCCGAGGAGTTGGAGGTGCGCCGCCACGCCCGCAGCGGCCTCGTCGCCGGCGTCGTCGTCGCCGCCGTCGTCTTCGTCGTCTTCGCGTACCTGCCCGGCACCGACGAGTCGCTGCTCTACTGGGCGGGGCTATCGTTCGTGCTCGCCAGCGCCGTCGCCGGGTTGGTCACGACGGTCCTGGTCGCCCGGGCGGCCTATCGCCGGACGCTGTCGGTGAACGGCCTCGACCCCGGCCGGCGCTCGCCGGCGACGCTCGCGGTCGTCGCCGGCCTGCTGGGATGGGTGTCCGTCCCCGTCGCGGCGGCGCTGGCCGTCGACCGCCCCGCCGAGGGGTTCCGCCTGCTGGTCGCGCTCGTCACCGGCGGCTTCGTCGCCCTCACCGTCGGCGGCGCCGGAACCCGCCTCGCCGTCGCGCTGTCGCTGTCCCACGAGTGGCGACCCGGGGCGGCCGCCGCGGGCGCGGTCGCCTACACTACACTCCTCGCGGCGCCGGCCGTCGGCTGCGCCTCCGGCGGGTTCTGTCTGGGCCGGCCGGACGCTCTCGTCGCCGCCGTCGTCGGCGTCGACGCCGGCGCCGTCGGGCCGGCCTACGCCGCGGTCGTCCTCGGCGGCGGTCTCCTCGTCGGCGCGGCGCTCGGTGTCCGGGGTGCAGCGCCGCCGCACGGCTTCGCCGCCGGCGTCATCGCTGCCGTCGGCGTTCTCCCGGTCGTGGCGTCTGCCTCGGCCGACCCCGCGGTCGTGCGGTCGACCGCGCTGTACCTGCCGGTCCTGCTGGGCGTCGTCGGCGCCGCCGGCGGCGCCGTCACGGTCGGCTCGGAGAATCTGTCGGTCGAACGGTAACCCTTTTCTTCCGTGCAGCGGAAGTCCCAAGGTATGGCGGACGAGCTCAAAGAGGGCCTTGAGGGTGTCCTCGTCGCCGAATCATCGCTCAGCTACATCGACGGCGACGAGGGACGGCTGTGCTACCGGGGCTACGACATCGACGACCTCGCCAGGAACGCGTCGTTCGAGGAGGTCCTCTATCTGCTGTGGCACGGCGAGCTGCCGGACGCGAGGGAACTGGAGGCCTTCGAGTCGGCGATGACCGACGAGCGACGGCTCGACGACTGCGTCCACCGGGTCGTCCGGGACCTCGCGGAGGCCGACGAGGAGCCGATGGCCGCCCTCCGGAGCGTCGTCTCGACGCTGTCGGCGTACGACCCCGATGCCGGCGCCGACGCCGACGACGAGGCCGCCAACGTCCGGAAGGGCCGCCGCATCACCGCCAAGATGCCGACCGCACTGGCGGCGTTCACCCGCATCCAGGACGGCGACGATCCCGTCGCCCCCCGGTCGGACCTCGACCACGCCGCCAACTTCCTCTACATGCTCAACGGCGAGGTGCCCGACGACGTGCTGGCGGAGACGTTCGACACCGCGCTGGTGCTGCACGCCGACCACGGGCTCAACGCCTCGACGTTCTCCGCGACGGTCACCGCCTCGACGCTCGCGGACCTCCACTCGGCGGTCACCGCGGCGGTCGGCACCCTCTCCGGCAGCCTCCACGGCGGCGCCAACCGGGATGTCATGGAGATGCTGAAGGAGGTCGACGACTCCGAGAAGGACGCCCGCGAGTGGGTTCGAGACGCCCTCGCGGAGAGTCGGCGGGTGCCGGGCTTCGGCCACCGCGTCTACGACGTCAAGGATCCCCGCGCGAGGATCCTCGGCGAGCGGTCGAAGACCCTCGGCGAGGCCGGCGAGATGAGGTGGTACGACTACTCGACGACCATCGAGGGGTTCCTCGTCGAGGAGAAGGGCCTGGCGCCGAACGTGGACTTCTACTCGGCGTCGACGTACTACCAGATGGACATCCCGGTCGACATCTACACGCCCATCTTCGCGATGAGCCGGGCCGGCGGCTGGGTCGCCCACGTCCTCGAGCAGTACGCCGGCAACCGACTCATCCGGCCCCGCTCGCGGTACGTCGGCCCGACGGACCGCTCGGTGCCGCCGCTGGAGGACCGCTGACCGACGTTCCGCGCCGCTTTTCACCGACGGCCGCCAGCGGTCGACATGGCCGATCAGGAACTCATCGACGCGCTGCGGGACGCCGAGGCCGTCCGGTTCGGCGAGTTCGAACTCTCCCACGGCGGTACCTCCGAGTACTACGTCGACAAGTACGTCTTCGAGACGAACCCGGACTGTCTGGAACGGGTCGCGGCGGCCTTCGGCGACCGCCTCGGCGACGTTCCGCGGCTGGCCGGCGTCGCCCTCGGGGCCGTCCCGCTCGTCGCCGCGACCGCCGTCGAGACCGGCCGCCCATACGTCATCGTCCGCAAGCAGGCTAAGGAGTACGGCACCGGCAACCGCATCGAGGGCGGCCTCGAGAACGGCGATAGGGTGGTCGTCCTCGAGGACATCGCCACCACGGGCCGAAGCGCCCTCGACGCCGTCGAGGCGCTGCGGGAGGCCGGCGCCGTCGTCGACCGCGTGCTCGTCGTCGTCGACCGCGAGGAAGGCGCCGGCGAACTGCTGGCCGACCACGATGTCGCCCTCGAGTCGCTGGTGACGGCCTCCGAACTGCTGGACGACCGGGCGTGAGCCGCGGGGGCTATCCACGCTCGTGTCCACCGACCCGCTTTCGCGTATCGAAGTGTTCATCAACGTGTGGAATCCGGGGTAACACGTGAACCGTTCGGAGAAGGCCGCCCTCCAGCTGCGCGCCGTCGACGTGCTGCGGGCGCTGAAGCGGACGCGCACCTATGAGGAGCTGGCCGCGGAGACGGGGCTGCCGGCCGGCGACCTCAACCGGTACGTCAACGGACACGTCCTGCCGAGCGAGTCCCGCGCCAGGGCGGTCGTCGGGGAGGTCGGCGCCGACCTGCTGGAGACGGAGCTGAACGCCCGCATCGCCGTCGACGAGGAGGGGTACGTCGACAACTCGCGGGTGGTGTTCGACCGGGCGCTGCTGTCGCTGGTGCCGCCGGTCGCCGCCGAGCAGTGGCGGCCGCCGTGGCGGAGTACTTCGGGGCGCGCTGCGTCTACGCCAAGAAGTCACGGGAGACGGCCGTCGAGGAGTTCATCGAGGCCCGCAAGCGACTGTCCTCCGGCATCGAGATCGACTACCACCTGCCGGCCGATGCCGTCGGCGCCGGCGAATCGGTGCTGGTCGTCGACGACCTCGTCCGGTCCGGCGAGACACAGGCGCTGCTGACGGACCTCGCGCGGTCGGCCGACGCGGCCGTGACCGGCGTCTTCGCGCTCATCGCCGTCGGCGACGAGGGCATCGAGCGCGCCCGCGAGCACGCCGACGCGCCGGTCGGGGCGCTCGTCCGCCGGGAGTGACGAGCCGTACCGTTCGAACAAGAACTCGTAAGCAACATAAAAATGCAGAAAGCCCTCGGCGCTCTCGACTCCCGCGGCTCGCTGTCGTCCGAAAATCGAAGATTTTCGTGATCACGGAAGACCGGAGGTCTTCCGAACGACGCGCTTCGGGCGCGTTGCGCCCTGCAGT
>PXSC01000030.1:8246-15502 GCA_003023535.1 Halobacteriales archaeon QS_9_70_65
TGGCACCGGCCATCGTCGGGGGCTTTCCCGAGGACGGCCAGGTACCGACGACGGAGATCGCCGGCGAGACGTACGGCTTCTTCCAGGTCGTCGAGATGCTGACCGTCGTCACCATCCTGGCGTCGGTGGTCGCCATCCTCGTGATGGCGCTGTACGCCAACCGGCCGTTCGGGCTGGCGCCCGGTCTCGGGCTGAACGCCTTCTTCGCGTTCACCGTCGTCCGCGGGCTCGGGGTGCCGTGGCAGGTGGCGCTGGCGGCCGTCTTCGTCGAGGGTGTCGTCTTCATCGCCATGACTGCCGTCGGCGCCCGCGAGTACGTCATCCGGCTGTTCCCCGAGCCGGTGAAGTTCGCCGTCGGCGCCGGTATCGGCGTCTTTCTGCTGTTTCTCGGCCTCCAGGAGATGCAGGTCGTCGTCGCCGACGACGCGACGCTGGTGACGCTCGGCAACGTCCTCCAGAGCCCGGTCGCGGCGCTGTCGCTGCTCGGGCTCGCCGTCACGCTCGCGCTGTACGCCCGCGGCATTCGAGGCGCCATCGTCACCGGCATCCTCGGGACGGCCGCCGCCGGCTACGCGCTGACGCTGGCGGGCGTCGTCGAGGGCGGCGTCCTCGACGCCAACGACACCGTCTCGCGGGTCGAAAGCGACGGCCTCGGCTCGCTGCTGTTCGGCGTCCAGTACGACTTCACGCCGCTCGTCGTCGGCTTCATCGACGGCCTCGGCCTCGTCCTCGAGGAGCCGCTGGTGTTCGCCCTCGTCGTGTTCACCTTCTTCTTCGTGGACTTCTTCGACACCGCCGGCACGCTCATCGGGGTCTCCCAGCGGGCGGGCTTTCTCGACGAGAACGGCGACCTGCCAGACATGAACGAGCCGCTGATGGCCGACGCCGTCGGCACCACCCTCGGCGCGATGATGGGCACCTCGACGGTGACGACCTACATCGAGTCGGCGGCCGGCGTCGAGGAGGGTGGCCGCACCGGCTTCACCGCGCTGGTCGTCGGGCTACTGTTCGCGCTGTCGCTCGCGGTCGTCCCGCTCGTGCGGGCCATTCCGACCTACGCGACCTACATCGCCCTGGTCGTCGTCGGCATCATCATGTTGCAGGGCGTCGCCGACATCGACTGGTCGGACCCGGCGTGGGCCATCTCCGGCGGCCTCACGGTCACCGTCATGCCGCTGACGGTCTCCATCGCCAACGGGCTGGCGGCCGGCATCATGAGTTACCCCGTCGTCAAGGCCGCCGTCGGCGAGCGGCGCGACGTCTCGCCCGGCCAGTGGACGCTCGCGGCCGTCTTCGTCGTCTACTTCGCCGTCTTCTTCGCGGCCGACGCCGAACTGTTCGGCTTCTGATACCGCCGGGCGTGATCCTTTCGACGTTCCTCGGCGACCGTCGGCTGGATCCCGCTCAAGTCCCGGCTTCCGAACGGGCCGCATCGGGTAGTGGCCGGTGGTACGAGCCGACGTCGGAACCGTAACGCCTTCGGGGCGGTCGCCCCGCACGTGGCGTATGGACGTCCCGCGGCGCCGCGGTCGCCGCCGGCTCGCCCGGCTGGCGGCGGCGGCGGTCGTTCTCGCCTTCCTCGCGCCGGCCGCCTACGCGGCCGTCACGCCCGGCAGCGCCGACCTCGGGCCCGGCACGGTCGCGGAGCCGGCCGACGAGCGGACCTACGTCAGCATCCAGGGTTTCCACTTCGCCGGCTACGGACAGTCGAAGAAGCCCGCCCGGCTCGTCGCCGCCGACGGCGCCGCCGAGCCCGTCTGGCGCTTCGACGGCGGCCGAGACAGTCGGTGGTTCTACGAGGTCGACCCGCTGCCCGGCGGCACCCTCTTCGTCACCTCGACGAACCCCGACGGCACCGTCGCCTTCGAGTACGACCCCGCGACCGACGAGATCGTCCGACGGTACGACCGGCCCGGGCTGATCGACACCCACAACACGGCGTGGCTCGGCGACGGCCGGCTGCTCGTCGCCAACATGCGGGCCACCGAGAACGGCGTCAGCGACGACCGGCTGTTCGTCCGGAACGTCACGACCGGCGAAACCGAGTGGGAGTGGTACTTCCGGAACCACTACTCCGAGGACACCGACGGCGGCTACAACGACGACTGGACCCACGTCAACGACGCCGAGACGATCGGCGACGGCGACCGGTACGTGCTGGCGTCACCGCGGAACTTCGACCAGGTCATCGTCGTCGACCGCCGGACCGACGAGATCGTCATGCGGCTCGGCGAGGACGGCAATCACTCGGTGCTCAACGAGCAGCACAACCCCGACTACCTCGAACGGGACGACGGCACGCCGGTCCTCCTGGTCGCCGACAGCGAGAACGATCGGGTCGTCGAGTACGAACGCGACTGCGGCGACGCCGACCCCCGGCTCGGCGCGGGGACGCCGCCGGCTGACTGCGGGTGGAAGCTGGTGTGGGCCGTCGACGGCTTCAACTGGCCCCGGGACGCCGACCGGCTGCCGAACGGCAACACGCTGGTGACGGACACGCTGAACCACCGCGTCGTCGAGGTGACGCCCGAGGGGGAGGTCGTCTGGGAGTTCCACGCCACCTGGGCGCCGTACGACGCCGAACGGGGAGCGGCGGGAAGTGACGGCCCGACGATGGCCGACCGGAGTGCGGGCGGTCGGGTCACCGTGTCCGGCGGCGCCGACGACTCGCCGGCCTCGCGGTACCGCGTCGCCGACGCCATCGCGGCGGCCGGCGCCGAGGAACTGGCGTCGACGTACGGCCACGTCGAGCCGTGGATTCGACCGGCCTGGATGGGATCGTGGGCGTTCCTCGCGGCCATCTTCGGCGTGCTCGTGGCGCTGACCTGGGGTGTCGCCGAGGCCGTCGGCCGCCGCGACCGGCTGGCGGCCGCCCTCGACCGCGGTCGCGGCCGCGACGACTGATACCGCCGGACGCGACTACGTGAATCGCGGCCCGATCTCCCGTCGGATTCGCCTGGATGCATGGACTACTACCGACTCGGGTGTTCACGAATCAGGTCCGGCGGTACGAGCGGTCTGGTCACCACGGGGCACAGTACCGTCGCCCTCTTTATGCCGGCGACGCTACACCCAGTGATGGCATCCATCACGCTGTACGAGCTGCCCGGCTGTCCGTACTGCGCGAAGGTGATCGACAAGCTGGAGGAGCTCGGCCTCGACTACGACAGCATCGAGGTGCCGAGTTCCCACGACCAGCGCGAGGAGGTCAAGGAGGTCAGCGGCCAGACCGGCGTGCCGGTCATCGTCGACGAGGCACACGGCGTCGACGGGATGAACGAGTCCGACGACATCGTCGACTACCTCGAGGAGACGTACGCAGCCGAGGCCTGACGCCGGCTACAGCGCTCGCTTGTATGCCTCGAGGGTCCGCTCGACGTCTTCCTCGGTGTGGCCGTAGGAGACGAAGTTCGACTCGAACTGGTTCTGCGAGACGAGCACTCCCTCCTCGAGCAACCCTGGCCGGAACAGCCGGGCGTAGCGGTCGGTTTCGGCGCCGGTCACGTCGGTACCCTCCGTCGGGCAGTCGCCGTACCGGTCGCAGGCGGGGTCCTGCCGGCAGCCGGCCTCGCAGGGGTCGCTCTGCGGCGGCGTCTCCGCCCGCGTGAACACGAGCTTGAACATCGAGTCCCGCCCGACGACGGTGTACCCGGGGGCCTGGTCGGCGACGATGTCGGCCAGCCCCGCCCGGAGCTGCCGGCCGAGGTCGTCGACGTGGTCGTAGACGTCTTCCTCGGCGCAGAACCGCAGCGTCTCCAGGCCGGCGGCCATCGTCACCGGGTGCCCGGAGAAGGTACCGGCCTGGAACACCTCGCCGGAGGGGGTGAACTCCTCGATGTACTCCGTCTTGCCGCCGATGGCGCCGACCGGGAAGCCGCCGCCGATGATCTTCCCGAAGGTCGTGACGTCGGGGTCGATACCGAACTCCCCCTGGGCACACCGCAGCCCGCCGACCCGGAAGCCGGTGATGACCTCGTCGAAGATCAACAGCGCCCCGTGGTCGTCCGTCAGGTCCCGCAGGGTCTCGTGGTAGCCGTCATCGGGGGCGACGATGCCCATGTTGGCCTGGATCGGCTCGACGAGCACCGCCGCGACGTCGTCGCCGTGGGCCTCGAAGATCTCGTGGGCGGCCGCCTCGTCGTTGAACGGCACCGGGAGGGTGTGCTTCGAGAACGACGCCGGGATGCCGGGGCTCGACGGCCGGGGGTGGTCGGCGTCGCCCTCCACGAGCGTCGACTCCTGGGCACCGTGGTAGCCGCCCTGCATGACGACGATCTTGTCGCGGCCGGTGACGGCCCGCGCCAGCCGGCAGGCCGACACCGTCGCCTCGGTGCCGCTGTTGACGAACCGTATCATCTCGACGCTCGGCACGTGCCGGCAGACGAACTCCGCGTGTTCGACCTCGATCTCGCTCGGCATGCCGTACATCGGCCCCTCGGCGGCGTGGGACTGGACGGCCGCCTCGATCGGCTCCGGGGTGTCGTGGCCCAACAGCAGCGGCCCGAGCCCGTTCACCCAATCGACGTAGCGGTTCCCGTCGGCGTCGACGACGTGGCCCCCTTCGCCGCGCTCGACGAACGTCGGATACGGCTGCGGCGCCGCACGGACCGAGGAGTTGACCCCGCCGGGCAGCACCGACAGCGCGCGGTCGTACAGCGAGTGCGAGACGTCGCGGCTCATACGAACCGTAGACCGCCCGCCCCGAAAGAGGTTGTCGTCGCCGACGGTCTCGCCGCCACGGTCCGACCACCGAGTTGTACCATGCAGTTATATGACGCCGGAGGCCGTACGGTCGGCCATGGCGTTCAGCGATCGACTGCTTGAGGTAGGCGCCGACGTGTGGGCGGCACAGATGGATCACCCGTTCGTCCGGGAACTGGCGGCCGGCACGCTCGAGGAGACGGCCTTCGAATTCTGGGTGAAGCAGGATTACCGCTACCTGCTCGACTACGCCCGGCTGTTCGCGATCGCCGGCGCGAAGGCCGACGACGAGGCGACGATGACGCACCTGCTGGGGGTCGCCCACGGCGTCCTCGACGAGGAGATGGAGCTGCACCGTTCCTTCGCGGCCGACTACGGCATCGACGAGGCCGAACTCGAGGCCGTCGAGAAGGCCCCCACCTGCGTCGCCTACACGAACTTCCTGCTGCGGACGGCTTACGAGGGCTCGATCGCGGAACTCGCGGCGGCGTTGTACCCCTGCATGCAGGGATACCTCGACGTCGCCGAACACATGGCCGAGCTGGCCGACGGCGAGCACCGCTACTCGCCGTTCATCGAGACGTACACCGGCGAGGAGTTCCGCGAGGCGACGGCGTGGTGCCGGTCGTTCGTCGACCGCTGCGGTGAGCGGTACCCGGGTGAACACGAGGCGATGAAGGCGGCGTTCCTCCGGAGCGCGAAGCTGGAGTACCGTTTCTGGGAGATGGCCTACACCCGCGAGGGGTGGGGGCTGTGAGCGACGTCCCCGACGGCTACGAGGCGTACGCGGCCGAGCGGTCGGCGCCGCGGTTCACCGACTGGCTGCAAGCGCGGTCGGAGCCGGCCTGGAGCGACGCCGTCGACGGCCGGTTCGTCCGCGAACTCGGCGCCGGCACGCTCGAGGAGACGGTCTTCGCGGACTACCTCGTGCAGGACTACGCCGTCGTCGACGCGCTCGTCGGCGCCTTTGGCCACGCGGTCAGCCAGGCACCGGATATGGCGGCCAGACGGCCGCTCGTGACGTTCCTGGAGACGGTGACCGACGACGAGGACGACTACTTCCGGCGGACCTTCGAGGCGCTTTCGGTGCCGGCCGAGCGGTGGCGCGACCCCGAGCCGACGTCGGAGACGGCCGCCTTCTGCGACCTGCTGGGGCGGGCCGCCCACGAGGGCGGCTACGCGGAGACGCTCGCGGTTCTCGTCCCCGCCGAGTGGGTCTACGAGTCGTGGGCCACCGCCGTCGCCGACGCCCGCGGTGACGAAACATCGCCGCCCAGCGCCGGCGCCGACCTGCCCGCCTACTACGCCGAGTGGGTCGATCTGCACGCGGTGCCGTCGTTCGTGGAGTTCGTCGCCTGGCTCCGGGGCCAACTCGACGACGTCGGCCCGGCGCTGTCGCCGCGACGGCGCCGCCGCGTCGAGCGGCTGTTCGTCCGGACAATCGAGCTGGAGGCGGCGTTCTTCGAGGCCGCCCTGGAGGGCTCGCGGTGACCTCCACGGGGCTCGCCCTCGGCGTGACGGCGCTGACCGTCCTGGCGGTCACCGGCGTCGGACTGTCGGCGGTCCGGGGCCGCGTCCGGTCCGTCGAGGACTTCATCGCCGCCCGCGACTCCGTCGACCGCGGGACGATGACCGCCACGGTCGTCGCCTCGACGACGGGCGCGTGGATTCTGTTCAGCCCCGCCGAGGCCGGGGCGGCCTTCGGCGGCCTGCCGGCGGTGCTCGGCTACGCCCTCGGCAGTGCCGTCCCGCTGCTCTGTTTCATCCCCGTCGGCCGCCGGATCCGGGCCGTGATGCCCGCCGGCCACTCGCTGACGGAGTTCGCCTACGCCCGCTTCGGGCCCGCGATGTACGGCTTCGTGCTCGTGGTGTCGGCCTTCTACATGTTCGTCTTCCTGGCGGCGGAGATGACCGGCATCGCGGGGGCGCTGTCGCTGGTGGCGGACGTCCCGCTGTGGCAGACCTCGGCGCTGATCGGCGGCTTCGTCCTCGTCTACACGGTTTACGGCGGGCTGGTCGCCAGCATCGTCACCGACACGGTCCAGACGCTCGTCATCCTGCCGCTGTTGGCGGTCGGCTTCGGCGGCGCCGTCGCCGCCCTCGGCGGCCCCGCCGAGCTGCACGCGACCGCCGTCGCCGCCGACGCGACGCTGCTGGACCCCGGCTTCCGCCCCGGCCTCGCCTTCGGCGTCTACGTCGCCGTCGCCATTCTCGGCTCTAACATGCTCAACCAGGGGATGTGGCAGCGAGTATACGCCGCCGACGGCGACCGCGCGCTCCGGGACGGCCTCGCGGTCGCGGCCGTCGCCGTCGTCCCGATGGTGCTGCTTGCCGGGCTGTTCGGCGTCGCCGCCGCCGGCCTGGGGCTGGCCGACTCCGGGACCGCCAGCGTCGCCTTTTTCGTCGTGCTGGAGACCGCCTTCCCGACGTGGGTGACCGTCGTCGTCGTCGCGCTCGCGGTCCTGCTGGTGATGAGCTCCGCCGACACGATGTTCAACGCCATCGCCAGCGTCGTCACGGCCGACCTGGCGCGGCTCCTCGGCCGCCCCGACCAG
>PXSC01000051.1 GCA_003023535.1 Halobacteriales archaeon QS_9_70_65
GCGCAGGTGTCGGTCAACGGCATCGGCGAGCGGGCGGGCAACGCCGCCTACGAGGAGACGGTGATGGCGCTGGAGTCGGTGTACGACGTCGACACCGGCGTCGACACCGAGCGTATCACCGAGTTGGCCCGACTCGTCGAGGCCAAGAGCGGCATCGACGTCCCGGCCAACAAGCCCGTCGTGGGACGCAACGCCTTCTCCCACGAGTCGGGCATCCACGCCGCCGGCGTCATCGAGAACGCCGACACCTTCGAGCCCGGCGTGATGACGCCGGCGATGGTCGGCGCCAGCCGCGAGCTCGTGTTAGGCAAGCACACCGGCACCCACTCGGTCCGCGAGCGGCTCGAGGACGCCGGCTTCCGGCCGACCGACGGCGAAGTCCGGGCGGTAACCCGGAAGGTGAAGGACCGCGGCGCCCGCGACGAGCGGATCACCGTCGACCGGCTCGCGGAGTTCGCCCGCGAGGTCGGCGTCCGACGCACGGAGGTCCGCGCCTGAGATGGCCGCCGCGGACCGCCCTCGCCCCCGGCAGCCGCAGGTGCAGGTGCGAGTGCAAGTGCAGCCGCGGGTACAAGCGCGGCCGCGAGCGCAGGTACAGCCACGAGCGCAGGTGCAGCCACAGGTGCAACCGCAACCGCGAGGGCAGGTGCACCCGAACCCACAGCCGTGGGCACGCACCGACCGCGACGACCGTGTCGCGGGGAACGTTTATGTAGGATGCTCGCACTACCCACGTGGTGATGACGGAGGCGACCGCCGACCGACGCTCGCCGCGTCCCGTCAGCGGCGCGATCCGTATCGTAGGGGCCGTATAGCCCCTACACCACCTTCCTCGTCACCGCGACTCGCACCGACTTCCGACAGACGCAGTCACATCCACAGGAGTATGAACACACGAGACACGAACCGACGGTATCGCAGGAGAACGACCGGTGAGTCGCCATGAGCGGCGAGCCGAAGGGGGCGCAGGCCGACGCCGAAGCGACCCCGACCGAGGTCGACACCGGCGCGGACGCGGTCGTCCGCGCGCTGGAGAACGCCGGCGTCGACCACCTCTTCGGCGTCCAGGGTGGCGCCATCATGCCCGTCTACGACGCGCTGTACGACAGCGGGATGACCCACGTCACGATGGCCCACGAGCAGGGCGCCGCCCACGCCGCCGACGCCTACGGCGTCGTCAGCGGCGAGCCGGGCGTCTGCATGGCGACGTCCGGTCCCGGGGCGACCAACCTCGTCACCGGGCTAGCCGACGCCAACATGGACTCGGACCCGGTCGTGGCCCTGACGGGGCAGGTGCCGACGGAGTTCGTCGGTAGCGACGCCTTCCAGGAGACCGACACCGTCGGCGTCACCGGCCCGGTCACGAAGGCCAACGTCTTCGCCGACGACGCCGACACCGTCGGCGGCGACGTCGGCACCGCCGTCGCGCTGGCCGGCGAGGGCCGGCAGGGGCCGACGCTGGTCGACCTCCCGAGCTGCGCTCCTTCGCCACCGACCACGGGATTCCGGTGGTCACGACGATGCCGGCCATCGGCGCCTTCCCCGAGGACCACGACCTCTCGCTGGAGTGGGCCGGCATGCACGGCACCGGTTACGCCAACATGGCGCTCACCATGACCGACTGCGTGCTGGCGGTCGGCACGCGGTTCGACGATCGGCTGACCGGCGGCGTCGAAACGTTCGCGCCCGACGCGGAGATAATCCACGTCGACATCGATCCCGCGGAAATCTCGAAGAACGTCGAGGCGGATTACCCGCTGGTCGGCGACGCGGCGGCCGTTCTCGAGCAGATCGCGGCCGCAACGTCCCGGTCGCCGTCGGCCGGCGCCTGGCGCGAGCAGTGTCGGGCGTGGAAGGAGGAGTATCCGATGGACTACGCCGCCCCGGCCGACGGCCCGGTCAAGCCGCAGTACGTCGTCGAGGCGTTCGACGAGGCGACGGCCGACGACACGGTCGTCACGACCGGCGTCGGCCAGCACCAGATGTGGGCCGCCCAGTACTGGACGTTCACCGAACCCCGGACGTGGGTATCCTCCCACGGCCTGGGGACGATGGGCTACGGCCTGCCGGCGGCCATCGGCGCCCGGGTCGCCGTCGACGACGACCGCCCGGTCGTCTGCTTCGACGGCGACGGCTCCTTTCTGATGACGTGTCAGGAGCTGTCCGTCGCGGTCCGGGAGGACCTCGACGTCACGGTCGTCGTGCTGAACAACGCGGCCGTCGGCATGGTCCGGCAGTGGCAGGACGCCTTCTTCGAGGAGCGACACGTGGCCTCGGAGTACCCCTGGGTGCCGGAGTTCGACGCGCTGGCGGAGGCGTTCGGCGCCCGCGGCTTCCGGATCGAAAGCTACGAGGAGGTCGAAGCGGTCGTCGAGGCGGCCACGGCCTACGGCGGGCCAAGCGTCGTCGACGCCCACATCGACCCCGACGAAAACGTCTACCCGATGGTGCCGAGCGGCGGCGACAACGGGCTGTTCGCCCTCTCGGAGGACCAGCTGTGAGCCGCAACGAGGACACCCGCCGGGACGGTCTGGCGGGGCCGGCGCCGGAGGAGCGCCAGCGGCCGGTCGGCCGGCGCAACGGGGAGGGTATCCGCGTCGACCCCGAGGTCGAGACCGACCACGAACCGCGCCGGAGCACCATCTCGGCGTACGTCGCCGACGAGCCGGGCGTGCTCGCGAGCGTCTCCGGGCTGTTCCACCGCCGACAGTTCAACATCGAGTCGTTGACGGTCGGGCCGACGCAGAACGACGGTTACTCCCGGATCACGCTGGTCGTCGAGGAGCCGGACCCCGGCGTCGAGCAGGCGAAAAAGCAGCTCCGGAAGCTGCTGCCGGTGGTCCACGTCCGCGAGCTGGACGCCGACCCCGTCGCCAGGGAGCTGGTCATCCTGAAGGTCGACGGCGACGAGCCGGACGAGGTCCAGGCCATCACCGAGATGTACGACGGCGAGACGCTGGACGCCGGCCCGGAGACCATCACCGTCCAGATCACCGGCGACGAGGGAAAGATCGACGACGCACTGGACGCTTACGCGCAGTTCGGCGTTCGGGAGATCGCCCGGACCGGACAGGCGGCGCTGGCGCGCGGCGCGACCGAAACCGCACGGGTCGACGAGACACATACATGACGGACATCTACTACGACGACGACGCCGACAGCACCGTCCTGAACGACCGGACCGTGGCCGTCCTCGGCTACGGCAGCCAGGGCCACGCCCACGCCCAGAACCTCGACGACTCCGGCGTGGACGTCGTCGTCGGCCTGCGCGAGGGGTCGAGTTCCCGCGAGGCCGCCCGCGCGGACGGTCTCGAGGTGGCGACGCCGTACGATGCCGCCGAGCGGGCCGACGTGGTGAGCGTCCTCGTTCCCGACACCGTCCAGCCGGCCGTTTACGAGACGATCGAGAGCGCCCTCGAACCGGACGACACGCTGCAGTTCGCTCACGGATTCAACGTCCACTACGGCCAGATCGAGCCGAGCGACGACGTCGACGTGACGATGGTCGCGCCGAAGTCGCCGGGCCATCTCGTCCGCCGCAACTACGAGCACGGCGAGGGCACGCCCGGCCTGCTGGCGGTGTATCAGGATGCCACGGGCGAGGCCCACGACGTCGGCCTGGCGTACGCGAGGGCCATCGGCTGTACCCGGGCCGGCGTCGTCGAGACGACGTTCCGCGAGGAGACCGAGACCGACCTCTTCGGCGAGCAGGCCGTGCTGTGCGGCGGCGTCACCGCGCTCGTCAAGCGGGGCTACGAGACGCTCGTCGAGGCGGGCTACTCCCGGGAGATGGCCTACTTCGAGTGTCTGAACGAGCTGAAGCTCATCGTCGACCTGATGTACGAGGGTGGGCTCGGCGAGATGTGGGACTCGGTGTCCGACACCGCCGAGTACGGCGGGCTGACCCGCGGCGACCGGGTCGTCGACGACCGCGCCCGCGAGCGGATGGAAAGCGTCCTCGAGGAGGTCCAGAACGGCACCTTCGCCCGCGAGTGGATCGCCGAGAACCAGGCCGGCCGGCCGAGCTACACCCAGCTCCGGGCTGCCGAGGAGGCCCACGACATCGAGGACGTCGGCGAGGAGCTCCGCGCGCTGTTCGCGTGGGGGGAGAAGTGAGATGGACGCCGGACCGACCGACGGAACGCGGAGGACCCGGACACCGACCGAGACGCGACACACCGACAGTATGACCGACCACGCGACCGACACCGACCGACGAGGCATCGACGACCGACCGACCCTGGCCGAGACCGACCACACCAACCCGTACACGGACGAGGTCTTCGGCGCGACGCAGATGTACAGTCGCGGCCGGACCGTCGCGGCCGACGGTGGTGAGCCGAACGACGAGAGGCGATCCTCGTCGGAGCTGTGGTCCGACAGTGGTGAGCCGAACGACGAGAGGCGATCCTCGTCGGAGCTGTGGTCCGACGGCGGCGAGCGGGGAGCCGACCCCCGGGCGAACGGGATCGAGACCGGAACCGCCGCCCACGACGAGGAGGAGGAGGAGGAAGAGGAAACGGCCGACGTAGCGACGATGGCCGACGTCGCCCACGAGCCGCCGGGCGACGCCGACGGCGCACAGGCCGCCTACGACCGCGGGGTAAGGGATGAGTGAGCGGACGCTGTACGACAAGGTGTGGGAGCGCCACAAGGTGACCGAACTCCCGAACGGCCAGGACCAGCTGTTCGTCGGCCTGCATCTGGTCCACGAGGTCACGAGCCCCCAGGCGTTCGCGATGCTGGAAGAGCGCGGCCACGACGTCGCCTTTCCGGACCGGACGTACGCGACGACGGACCACATCGTCCCGACGGAGGCCGACGGGCGCGAGCGGCCGCTGGCCGACGACGAGGCCGAGACGATGCTGTCGGCCCTGGAGCGCAACACCGCCGAGAACGGCATCACGTTCTTCGGCCTCGACTCCGGCAGGCAGGGCATCACCCACGTCGTCGCGCCGGAACTCGGGCTGAGCCGGCCCGGCATGACCGTCGCCTGCGGCGACTCCCACACCGCCACCCACGGCGCCTTCGGCGCGATCGGCGTCGGGGTCGGCACCTCCCAGATCCGGGACGTGCTGGCGACGGGCTGTATCGCCGCCGACAAACAGCAGGTTCGGCGCGTCGAAGTCGAGGGCGAGCTCGGCGCCGGCGTCGGCGCAAAGGACGTCGTCCTGAAGATCATCGGGGAGTTGGGCGTCGACGGCGGCGTCGGCCACGTCTACGAGTACGGCGGCCCCGTAATCGAGGCGCTGGACATGGAGGGCCGCCTGGCGGTCTGCAACATGTCCATCGAGGGCGGCGCCCGCGCGGGCTACGTCAACCCCGACGAGACGACCTACGACTACCTGCGCGGCCGCGAGTACGCCCCCGAGGGCGAGGCCTTCGAGGAGCGGAAGGAGTACTGGGAGTCCCTCAGGAGCGACGCGGACGCCGTCTACGACGACGTCGTCACGGTCGACGTCGACGGGATGAACCCGCTCGTCACCTGGGGCGTCAACCCCGGCCACGTCATCGAGATCTCCGAGCCGGTTCCGGCGCCCGACGCCTTCGCGGACCGTACCGACCGCGAGGCCGCCGAGCGGGCCTACGACCACATGGGCGTCGAGCCGGGGGAGTCGATGCTCGGCTACGACGTCGACGTCGCCTTCCTGGGGACGTGCACGAACGGTCGGGTCTCGGACTTCGCGGCGGCCGCCCGCGTCCTCGAGGGCCGGACGGTCGCCGACGGCGTCCGGGCGCTGGCGGTCCCGGGCTCGGAGACCGTCCGGGCGGAGTGCGAGCGCCGCGGCCTCGACGAGACGTTCATCGAGGCCGGCTTCGAGTGGCGCCGCGCCGGCTGTTCGATGTGTCTGGCGATGAACGACGACGCCCTCAAGGGCGAGGAGGTCTGTGCCTCCTCGTCGAACCGGAACTTCGTCGGCCGGCAGGGGTCGAAGGACGGCCGGACGGTCCTGATGAGCCCCGGCATGGTCGCCGCGGCGGCCGTCGCCGGCGAGGTGGCCGACGTCCGGGAGTACCTGGACGACGACCGGCCGGCCGGCGGCGTCGAGGGGGTGGCCGACTGATGTCCGCCGACGACGTTCGCCGCACGCCGGCGCACGACGGCGCCGTCGCTCGCGGGCCCACCGGAGGTGTGCTGCGATGAGCGACGACCACCACATCACCGAGGTCGCCGGCACCGGCGTCCCCATCCCCGGCGACGACGTCGACACCGACCGGATACTGCCGGCGCGGTTCATGAAGGAGGTCACCTTCGACAACATGGCGGACTACCTCTTCTACGACGCCCGTCGGGACGACGACGGCGAGCTCGGCGACCACCCGCTCGACCGCTTCGACGGCGCCAACGTCGCCGTCGTCAACGCGAACTTCGGCTGTGGGTCCTCCCGGGAGCACGCCCCGCAGGCGATGATGCGGTGGGGCATCGACGGGGTCGTCGGGGAGTCCTACGCCGAGATATTCCGGGACAACTGCAGGTCGCTGGGCATCCCGGCGGCGACGGCCGACCACGAGACGGTCGTCGCGCTGCAGGAGTGGATCGAGGCCAACCCCGACAGCGAAATCGAGATCGACGTCGCCGCGGAGACGGTTACCTACGGCGACACGGCCGTCGACGTCGCGATCGACGACGCGATGCAGGAGGCGCTCGTCGACGGCATCTGGGACACGACGACGCTGATGTACGCCAACATGAGCAAGGTCGAGCGGACGGCCGCCGACCTGCCGTACGTCGGAAGCGATGGCTGAGTCGGTACTGGTCGTCCCGGGCGACGGCGTCGGCCGGGAGGTGGTGCCCGCGGCAATCGAGGTGCTGGAGGCCGTCGCCGACCTGGAGTTCGTCGAGGCCGACGCCGGCGACCGCGTGAAACGGGAGACGGGCGAGGCGCTGCCGGAAGAGACCTACCGGCGCGCCGGCGAGGCCGACGCGACGCTGTTTGGCGCGGCCGGCGAGACGGCCGCCGACGTCGTCCTCCCGCTGCGGGAGGCGGTCGGCTCCTTCGCCAACGTCCGGCCGGTCCGCGCGTACCCGGGCGTCGACGCGCTCCGCCCGGAGACGGACCTCGTGTTCGTCCGGGAGAACACCGAGGGCGTCTACGCCGGCATCGAGTCGGAGGTCGCCGATGGCGTGACCACGCTGACCCGCGTCATCACGGAGGAGGCGTCCCGGCGCATCGCCGAGTTCGGCTTCGACTACGCCGCTGACAACGGCTACGACGAGGTGACGGTCGCCCACAAGGCGAACGTGATGCGGGCGACGGACGGCCGGTTTCTCGACAGCGTCGCGGCCGTCGCCGAGGAGCGCGCGGAGCGAAGCGACGCGAATGGCGCAAGCAGTGATGGCGCGCGCGGCGCGCGCGCTGACTACGAGCCGGCGCTGATGGACGCGCTGGCGACGCACCTCGTCATGCGCCCCGAGGAGTACGGCGTCGTCATCTGCCCGAACCTGGCGGGAGACGTGCTGTCGGACCTGGCGGCGGGGCTGGTCGGCGGCCTGGGACTGTTGCCGAGCGCGAACGTCGGCGCCGAGCAGGGGCTGTTCGAGCCGGTCCACGGCTCGGCGCCGGACATCGCCGGCGAGGGCGTCGCCAACCCGGCGGCGACGGTGCTGTCGGCGGCGATGCTGCTGGAGCACCTCGACGAGACGGCGGCGGCGGCGCGCGTCCGGACGGCCGTCGAGGGCGTCCTCGCCGACGGCCCGCGGACGCCCGATCTCGGCGGCGACGCCTCGACGACGGCGGTGACGGACGCAATCGTCGCCCGGCTGTAGCTACGGCTCGTCGGCCTCGGCCGCCGCGGTCCGCACCTCGGCCCAGCGGCCCTCCGTTTCGAGGTGACTCTGCAGTTCCTCGGCGTAGCGGTCGACCATCGACTCGGCGGCATCGAGTCGCTCCTCGTCGACGCCGTCGTCGTCGCTGCCGAGCCCCAGCGAGTCGAGCACCGAGCCGATGAGCCCGCCACCGCCGCTCCGTTCCTGCGGCCCGCCCATCGGCCCCATCTCGGCGACCCGCTCCAGTTCCGGCATCACGGCCGGCAGCTCCGAGGTGTCGGCGACCAGCGTCGCCGCCTCCTCGTCGCCCGGGTCGGTGATCTCGAAGCTCGTCGCCGTCATGATGAGCCCCCACTCCTGCCGGGAGAAGGGCGACCCGTCGACCTCCGTCGAGAACTCCTCGTCGACGGCCATCCGGTCGCCGACGATCATGTCCTGCCAGTCGCTCATGCCCGTCGGTAGGGGCTCGCGATCATAAAAGTCCGAGGCGGGAGCGTCAGAAGGCGTCGGTCGTCACGTCGACGTCGGCCGCCAGCGACCCCTTCAGCGAGTCGCGGACGTGGCAGATCTCCTCGCCGAGCGCGAGCACGTCGTCGACCTGCCGCTCGTCGAGGTCGGCTTCGATGTGCATGTGGAAGCTGATGGCGGTGAGGTCGTCGTCGTCGTCGAGTTCGGCCTCGGCCTCGGTTTCGATCTTCCCGAGCTCGAGCTCCAGCTCCCGCTGGGCGCCGGCCCGGCAGGCGAAGCCGAAGCAGGAGGCGTAGTCGGCGACGAGCACCTCGTTCGGCGACGGCCCCTCGGCGCCGGTGGCGTCGATGCTCAGCTCGAAGTCGCCCGCGCGGCTCAGGGCGTGGAACTCCTC
>PXSC01000052.1:0-1830 GCA_003023535.1 Halobacteriales archaeon QS_9_70_65
CCGCTTGTTCCGCGCCAGTCGCCCCTTCCCGTCGGTTCCGTCCGGGCGGCCGGCCACCGAGTGCAGGAACCGGACGAGCGACTTGCAGTGGAACCGATATGAGTGTCGGTTCTTCGCCTGCCCGTTGTAGAGCCCGATCCGGTCCATCACCCGGACGGCCCGTTCGAGGACCTCCTCTTCGGTATTCGTGATCGCGACCTCGTGGGTCGAATAGGTGCTGCCCTCGGCGGCGTACAGCCCGAGGAAGTACGCGAAGTCCTCGTCGGCCCGGATGGTTTCGGGCAGCGTGTGCTGGATCGTCTCGTTCGAGGAGTCGTCGTCGATGAGGACGCCGCCGTCGCTCAACAGCACGTCGGAACCACGGATGTAGTCCGTCACGTCGATGGTGTCGGGACCCGCGTCCATCGGCGCCAACTCCCGGGCGACGGGGACCTTCTCGTCTCCGTCGAGTTCCTCGACGGTCGTCGTCGTCGGCTCCAGGGTGTCCTCGTCGAGCACGACCAGCGAGTGGTCCGGCGTGACCGTTATCTGCCGGCCGGAACTCGTCGTAATTCGGTGCAGCGTCTCTCCGTCTGCGGGGTGTTCGTACAGCCGTTCCACCTCGCGCCACTCGACACCGTCGTCCGTCAGACTCGGCACTTCGACGGTCCGTCGGTCGCAATCCAGCGGTGCGATCTCCGACATTCGACCGAATCGGGGTTCACCGTCGACCCGTATCAGCGCCGACTCGTCGGCCGCGATGCTCGGTAAATCCTCCGCCGTGGCCGACGACCTGACGGCGACGAACGCCTCGCCTGAGCGGGACGACGTCCCGCTAGCTTCCGGGTCTGACCCGGAAGCGTCGGCGACGTCGTCGTACGCCGACAGGATTCGCTCCCGGACGGCCTCCGGCAGCTCGGTCTCGAGGACGAGTTCCTCGGCGGTCGCCTCCGCCTCCGCCAGCGCCGTCGAGTCGTCGGAGTCGACGTCGACGGCCTCGAACAGCGCCTCGTCGATGCCGGTCTCCTCGATGAAGGTCCGGTAGGTGTCGGCGGTGACGACGAACCCCGGCGGGACGGGCAGCCCGGCGGCGGTCATCTCCCCGAGGGAGGCGCCCTTGCCGCCGACGGCCCCGATGTCGTCCGACCGGACGTCCTCCAGCCAGCGGACGTTCCTGGTGTCAGGCTGAGCCATGTCTGCGTGTACGGGCGGTTGCCGGCCTCGCCCATAGGTGCTTCGCTCCGCCTCGAATCCGCCCGACTCGGCGACCGTCGGTGCCGACGCCGTCGCCCGGCCCGCCGCTCAGACCTCGATGATGTCGTCGTCGTCGGACGGCGGCACCGCGACCGAGCCGTCGAGAGCCGTCGCCGCCCGGCCGCCGACCTCGACGGGCTCCGACCGGGCCCGCACCCGGACGCGCCCCGGCCGGTCGACGAAGTGACCCTGCTCGAGGGTCAGCTCCGCCGGCAGGTCGCCGTCTCGCTGGTCGTCCCGCTCGCCGCCCGACTCTCCGGCGCCCTGTGCCCCGCTCCCGAAGGCCCCGACCTCCCGCAGGTAGGCGCCGACGGCGCCGGAGGCCGTGCCCGTGACGGGGTCCTCGTCGACGCCCGCGCCTGGCGCGAACATTCGGCCGTGGAGCGTCGCGTCGGCGTCCAGCGTGTCGAAGGTGAACGCGTAGACGCCCGTCACGCCCAGCTCGTCGGTCAGCGCCGCGACGGCGTCGAAGTCGGGCGCCAGCTCCGACAGCGCCGACAGGAAGTTCACCGGCACGACCAGGTAGCCCAGCCCCGTCGAGGCCGTCGCCAGCGGCAGATCCGCGCCGACGTCCCGCAGCGTCGCCGGGTCCGCCCC
>PXSC01000052.1:1905-2643 GCA_003023535.1 Halobacteriales archaeon QS_9_70_65
GCGGGCGATCGCCTGCATCTGTGCGTCGTCCAGGCCCGCCGCGTCGGGGACGACCCCGGCGGCGTTGCCCGCGAGCGGCTCCGTCGTGAACGCGTCGACCAGAAGGCAGCGTCGCGTCTCCATGTGCCCGCCTGGGGCCGAGCGGACTTAGTTTCGCCCGTTTCGCCCATTTCGCCCGGTCGGCAGCCGACTCGCACTCCCGGACGTGATTTTGCGAACATCCGAACCGGTAGTAGCCCCCGCGTCCGGCCGAGTACGACGGAAAACCGGATCGCGATTCGGGTAGTTGCGTCCGGCAGTATCAGGTGCCGAAGCCGAGCCGGCCGTCGGTGTCGACCGTCCCGCCGACGGCGTCCCACTCGCGGCCGTCGGAGCTGACCTCGACCGGGCCGAACGTCCCCGAACCGGGGTCGTCCGGCACCTCGACGAAGTACGTCAGCGTCTCCGACGAGTCGGGTTCGACGGTCGTCGTGAACTCGACGGCCGTGCGGTTGCCCTGCGGGTAGGTCTCGACGTCGTCGCCGCCGACGACCTCGTAGCTGTTCGGAATCCGGTCCCGGACGCGGACGTCGGCGGCTCCGTCCCGTTCGAACGCCTGGACCTCGATCGTGAACTTCGTGGTCTGGCCGGCCTGGAACGCCGACCCGTCGTCGTCGACGCGGTCGGCCTCCAGCGGCGGCAGCGGCGGCGTCATCGGGATGTCGTCGTGCTTGGTCACGTAGACGCCGGCGCGGCGGT
>PXSC01000052.1:2680-3999 GCA_003023535.1 Halobacteriales archaeon QS_9_70_65
GTTGTTGATCCAGCCGATCGTCCCGCTGCCGTCGCGGCCGTCGACGTTCGGGTTCGTGTTCGGACGGTACTTGCGGCGGGCGTCGCCGGTCAGCCCCCGCTCGCTACCGGGCTCGATCTCCAGGTACCGGACACCGCCGTGGTAGTGGCCCTGGTGGATGACGTAGCGCTCCTCGCCGTCGATCTGGTGGACGGCTCCCTGGGAGTTGTGCGGGCTCAGCCTGAAGCTGAAGGTGTCCTGCTCGATGGCCTCGAAGCGCTCTTTCCGAGAGGTACTCTCCTCGAATCCCTTGCCCGTGTCGACGTTCTTCCAGGTCCAGTTGTCCAGTTCGCCGAGCTGCTTGGGGCCGTCGCCCTCGCTGCGGCCGCCGCTGGAACAGCCACAGGAGCTACCGCCGCCGAGGTCGGGGTCCTCGGGGTAGACGCCCTCACAGTCGACCAGGTACACCGTCCCCGTCGAGTTGGGGTTCGTCTTGTCCACGTGGGGCGTGTTGTAGATGGCCGAGCTCCGCTGGTCGAACCGCTCGTCAGGTTCCTCGTGGCTGGCGATGGCCACGCGCCGCTCGTTGCCGTCGGCGTCCTCGACCAACTCGGGGAACGGCGTTGCGAAGTGCGTCTGGTACATGTCGAACTGCCCGATGTGCTGCATGTTCGTCGGGTCGGAGGCGTCGAGGATACGCATGCCGCGGTCCCAGTCGGACAGGTACACGGTCGGCCGGCCGGTCCGGGGGTCGTCCTGCACCTCGACGTCGTGGACGTACGACAGCCCGTGTTCGGTGCCGACCTCGCCGCGGGCGGTGTTGCCGTCGGCCGTCCACCGGTTGACGATGGTCAGCTTGCCGGGGTCGCGGTCGAACCGGATCACGTTGAGCGCGCTGTCCGGGGCGATGAGCCCGGCGTCCTTGCAGGCGAAGACGTAGTCGGTGCCGCCGATGCGGTGGTAGTACACGTTGTGGACGCCCGTCGAGAACGCCTCGTCGATCCGGTCGACGGTCCGCGGCCGACCGGGGTCGGTGATGTCGACCGCCACGACGCCGCCGGAGCTCTCGGCGTTGCCCCGCGGGTCGGTCTCGTTGGGCTCCCCGTCGCCGCCGCCGTTGTACGGCGTGAGGTCCTGCGTGCCCAGGAAGGCGTAGTTGCCGTCGTCGGAGAGCTTGACGTCCGTCGCGAGGTTCGCCTCGGCGCTGAAGTTCCGCAGGATGCCCAGCACCGTCAGCTCCGCTTCCTCGAGTTCGGCCTCGGTGGAGGCGTCGTTGAACTCGCTGATGTCCAGCGTCGCCATCCGGCGGCCGGCGTCCTCGTCGTTGGACTGCCGGTAGG
>PXSC01000053.1 GCA_003023535.1 Halobacteriales archaeon QS_9_70_65
CTGGCGGCCGTCCTCGCGCTCGTCGGGCTGACGAACGCGGCGGTGTTCCTGCCGGTCGTCAACGACTCGCCGCTCCGGGTCGTCGTCGGCCTGGCGTTCGTGCTGTTCGTCCCCGGCTACGCCTTCGTCGCCGCGCTGTTCCCCGAGGCCGGCGAGCCGCCGACGGCCGACGACGGGTCGGAGCCGGACGGCGGCCTGCAGGACCGCGGCATCGACGGCATCGAGCGGACGGCGCTGTCGTTCGGGCTCTCGATCGCGATCGTCCCGCTCATCGGGCTCGCGCTGAACTTCACGCCGTTCGGCATCCGGCTCGTCCCGATTCTGGTCGGCATCAGCGGGTTCACCGCCGTCGCGACCGCCGTCGCGGCCCGGCGCCGGTGGGATCTGCCGGCCGACGAGCGGTTCGCGGTGCCGTACCGGGAGTGGCTCGCGGCCGGCCGCTCGGAGCTTCTCGACCCCGAGTCGACGGCCGACGCGGCGCTGAACGTCGCGCTCGTGGTCGCGATCCTGCTGGCGACGACCAGCGTCGTCTACGCGGTCGCGGTCCCACAGCAGGGCGAGCAGTTCACGGAGTTCTACGTGCTGACCGAAAACGAAACCGGCGACCTGGTCGCGGCGGGCTACCCGAGCGAGCTGTCCGCCGACGACCCCGAGTCGGTCCACGTCGGCGTCGAGAACAACGAGTACGAAGAGCTCGACTACACGGTGGTGGTGCAGCTACAGGCCGTCGAGTTCCGGGAGTCCGTCACGACCGCGGGGCCGAACGGGACCGAAACCACGCGGACGGTCAACGAGACGGTCGTGACAGACCGCACCGAGCTGACCCGGTACTCGACGACGGTGCCGCACAACGGCAGCGACATCCGTCGGCAGAACCTGTCGGTCGACGACGAGACCGCGACGGCGTACGCGGGCGACGACCGCCGGGTGAAGTTCCTGCTGTACCGCGGCGACGCCCCTGCCCGACCGACCGCGGCGAACGCCCAGCGGAACCTGCAGCTCTGGGTCGAGGTCGAATCCGGGTCGTAGTGCCGCACCCGGTGACGGACCGACGGCCCGGCGCGCGCCGGCAGGTCACGTCTCGCCGCCGTTCAGCTCCGTGTGCGCGCCGATGACCGCCCCCGAGAGGTTGAGCCCCTCGACCTGCGTGTTCTCGTCGACGATCGACCGCCGGAGCTCGCCGCCGACGATGGTCGCCTCGGGGAAGACGATGCTACTCACGTAGGTGCCGCCGTCGAGGTACCACGCGACGGCATCGAGGTAGCTCTCCGGCGTTCCGATGTCGAACCACGCCTCGTCGAAGGTGAACCCGTACACCGGCTCGCGGTCCTGCAGCCACTGGACGAACCAGCCCGGCTCGTCGGGGTTGTTGTCGTCGGCGAGATACGCCTCGAGCTTCGGCAGCGTCTCGCCGGGGAACCCGTAGCAAGCGATCGACACGAGCGTGCTCTTGGGGTCGTCGGGCTTCTCCTGGAAGTCGATCACCCGGCCGTCGTCGTCCAGTTCGACCAGTCCGTACGATCCGGCGCGGTCGTAGGAGCCGACGTCGTAGCTGGCCAGCGTCGGCGCGTCGTTGGCCTCGAAGGCGTCGAGGAAGTCGGCGATCTCGAAGCTGATGAGGTTGTCGCCGGCGACGACCAGCGTGTCGTCGGTCAGCCCCTCCCGGTCGACCAGCTGTGCGAGGGCGCCGACGACGCCGAACTTCTCGTCCTCGGCGGTCGTTTCCTCGACCGACAGCTCCGGCTTCTCGAACTCCGATTCCTCGAGGTACGTTTCGAAGTCGGGGGCGAACTTCTCGTTGGTGGAGACGTAGACGTCGTCGATCCGCTCGTCCCGCTCGAGGGCGTCGAAGATCGTCCCGATGACCGTCCGCCACCTGCCAGGACGATTGCGTGCATTGTTTGGCACCCAGAATACCCAGCGACATAAGTCTGTACCACCGAGCGCGTCGTCGCCACCGTGCCTCGCCGTGGATCCGTTCGTCACCTCGACGCTCGTGAGCGGTATGTACACGGCGCCGACGGGCGGGCGTGCCGGCGGGCGAGACAGCGACGGGCGGGACCGTTCAGGCCTCGCCGGCGGCGCTTCCGGGTTCCGTCTCGTCGCTCTCGGCGGCCGTTCCACCGGCCGGGTCGGAGGCGTCGTCGCCGGTGACGTCGACGCCGCGCCACTTCCCGAGCTCGAACCAGCCGGCGGCGACGGTGGCGGCGGTGACGCCGGAGACGGCGAAGGCGAACCAGATGCCGACCGGCGTCGTCTCGCCGAAGAACCAGACGTCGAGGGGGACGAGCCCCTGGGAGGCGACGTAGGCGACCGGAGGCCCGCAGGACGCCGACGAAGCCGAACGTCGGCGCGATCCACCGCAGGAAGGTCGCCCCCTCCGCGACGACGGCCGGCGAGTCGTCGAACAGCCGGATGATGTCGGGTGCGAAGACGAACGTGCCGATGCCCAGCGCCGCGAGGATGACGAATGACGCCTTGGCGGCGAAGCGGTTGGTCGCGACGACGCGGTCCTCGCGGCCGGCGCCGATGTTCTGACCGGTCATCGTCTCGACGCCCCGGTCGACCGCGATGGCCGGCATGAAGATCATCGAGAACACCCGGAGGCCGACGCCGAAGGCGGCGACGACGGGCGTCGAGAACAGCGTCACGATGACGAGCACGGCGTTGACCGAGACCGCCCGGCCGGTGTTCTCGACCGAGGCCGGCACGCCGATCCGCAGGAGCTTCCGGACGTACGACGGCTCCGGGACCATCTCGCGCGGGTCGATCCGGATGCCGTGAGAGCCGCGCAGCATGAGCCACAGCCCGACCGCCGTCGCCGACCCGCGCGAGAGGACGGTCGCGATGGCCGCGCCCTCGACGCCCAGTTCGGGGACGGGCCCGACGCCGAAGATGAGTACCGGGTCGATGACGACGTTGAGAACGACCGTCCCGAGCATGACGAGCATCGGCGTGACGGTGTCGCCGGCGCCCCGCATCAGCGCGATGAAGACCGTGAAGCCGAACAGGAAGGGCAGTCCGAGGCTGATGACCTCCATGTAGTCGGTCGCCAGCCCCAGAACGGTCGGTGTCGCCCCGAACAGCCGCAGGAGGTCGGCGACGAAGACGAAGCCGACGGCGCCGAGCCCCGCGCCGGCCAGCAGCGTCAGGCTGACCGTCTGTGAGGCGGCGCGCTCGGCGGCCGCCGTGTCGCCGGCGCCGGTGTGCTGGGCGACGAGGACGCTTCCGGCGACCGTGAGCCCCAGACCGAGGGAGATGAACAGGTAAACGAGCGGGAACCCGAGGCTGATCGCCGCCAGCGCCTCCGTGCTGTAGCGGCCCAGCCAGAAGGTGTCGGCGAGGTTGTAGCCGACCTGGCTCACGGCGATGCCCCGGCGCGCCCGCCCCGATGGACCGTCCGACACGCACAATCGACTCCGACGAACAAGGGTACTCTCGGCGGGTTCACGTGTCGCCGACGACGGTCTCGCGGAAAATAAATCATCGCACCACCCGGTCCGGGCGCGACCCGTGGGACGAACCCGACGACCCGTCCGTCGGCACCCGGAATGAAATCACTCCGGTACGTACCGACGGCCGTAGCCGATGAACGATGACACGCAGCACCACGGGAGGACGGTCGCCGACGGCTCTCCGGCAACTACGGTCACGCCCGGTTCCGGGCCGGCCACAGGGAGGGGTCCGTAGTGGTCGAGGAGGTGCTCTGTCCGCACTGCGACCGGCCGACGGTGCTCGACCCGCCGGCGTCGGCGCAACTCGACGAACTCCACGCCAGCCTGCGGTACGGCAGCCGAGAGACCTGCACGCAGTGCGACCGGGAGTTCAGCGTCAGGTATCGCTGAGGGCCGTCGGTGGCCGAGGGGGGCCGACGCCTCCGGCGTCGACCGAGAGCAGTGAGCGATGAGCAACGGCGCCACGGCAGCGACCGCTCAGAAGTCGCCCAGCGTCGTCTGGTTCTGCTGGAGCGATTGTGCCCGGTACGACGTCTCCGCGGTGAGGTAGCTGGCGAACTCGTCGACCGACCCGTGGGTGACGTACACCTGCTCGGGGTCGACGCCGCGGACCAGCTCCACCAATTCGGTGTGGTCGCAG
>PXSC01000031.1 GCA_003023535.1 Halobacteriales archaeon QS_9_70_65
TCCGCGTCGGCGAATCCGCCGCCGATGTTGAAGCTACGGTACCCCTCGAGAACGTCGTTCGACGTCGCCTCGACGGTGACGATGACGTCCATCGGGTCCGGGAACTCGCCGTTGTTCTGCTTGTAGGCGTCCATCGTGAGCGCGACCAGCCCGGCCAGCACGGGCCCGGACATGCTCGTCCCGGAGAGCTTGCCGTAGAACGGCTCCTGGGCGCTGTCGACCTGCACCTGCACGTTGCGGACCAACGCGCCGTAGCCCTGCAGTGGGTCGCCAGGGTTCATCGTACTCAGGAGGAAGTTCCCGGGTGTTCCCGCGCTCGGACGGTAGACGCCGTAGGGACGGCTGGTTTCCGGCGGTTCGAAGTACTGCCACGTCAGGGTGTAACTGACGCCCGTGCTCCGGAACGGGTCGACCTCCAGGACGTACTCGCTGTCGAGATCGAGCGCCGCGATGATCGTCTCCGTCGTGTTGCCGACTCCCTGCGTCGAGGAGGCGACGGCGTCGCCGTCCTCGCCGCCCTGCCGCAGGAAGAGATCGAGGTCGTCGGTCGGCCGGTCCCAGGTCAACTGCGCCCGAACGAAGCCGGGAGTGGCGCCGCCGTCGGCGGTCGCCTCCGGCGTCAGGTCGTAGAAGTCGCTCTGTCCCGTGTCCGGCCCGACGATGGTCGACCCGCCGGGCGCGAGCGTGCCCGTTTCCTCCTGCTCGCCGCTGGCGGGTTCCAGGTTGTCGACATCGGTCTGCCGCTTGAACACCTCCTGGTTCTCGAAGGCCGTCCGCCGGTCGTAGTTGGTCTTGTAGTCCGGGTCGTCGCCGTCGTAGTTCTCGGGATCGCGGCCGCGCGAGGAGAAGTCCGTCACCTCGCGGGCGTCGTCGGTCGCCGCCGACGCCAGCACGTGCGGTGCCTTCCCGTAGTTCGAGAGCGTGTTCGTCCCCGGCCCGCCGTTGCCGGCCGAGAAGACGGGGACGATGCCCTCGCGGAACGCCTCGTAGGTGGCGACGTTCAGCGCGGCGCTCGGACTGTAGTCGGCGTCGTTGCCGCTGATGGGTCCGTAGGAGTTGTTCACGACCTGAATGTCGTGTCGCCCCTCGCGCTGCAGTTCGATCATGTGGTTGTAGGCGCCGACCACGTTCAGCAGGATGCCGCCGCCGAGCGCGTAAACCGTGAGGTCGGCGTCGGGGGCCATCCCGCGGTGCTGGCCGTCGCTGGCACTCCCCTCACCGGTGGCGGTCCCGGAGACGTGTGTCCCGTGACCGGTTCCGCCGGTGTTGACGGGGCCGACGTCCGTCCACAGCGATTCGTCGCTGTCCAGCGGGTTGGTAAACTGGTAGTTCGCCCGGAGGCTGTCGGAGAAGTCGGGGTGGCTCCCGTCGACCCCCGAGTCGATGACCGCGGCGTGGATTGACTCGCCGGAGTAGCGCCGACCGGTGGTCTGGACGGCCTCCGCTCCCGTCACCTCACGGGCGTCGGCATTGTGGTACTCGATGTCGCGGTTGGCCTCGACGGACGCGACCGTCGAGAAACTCGAGACACGGTCGATCTGTTCGCCCGTCATCCGGGCGTACGCGACGGGAAGCGCGGAGAAGGCGTGATAGCCGTCCACCAGGTCGAACTGGTCGAGGGTGTCCACGTTCTTGGACACCGCCGGTGGTGTCGAGCTGGGGGTCTACGGTCCGGTTCGTCGATGCGGCGCCGGGGCCCGAGAACAACCCGGCGACACCGACCGTACCCGCTACCTTGATGATATCTCGCCTGTCGTACGACATGGAATCAATCGGAGGGCGTCGCGTAAATACAGTTCGGACGAGGGCGTCCAAACGTCCCGGTCGTTCGCGATCGCGCGGTACGTATCGCCCGCTCGATACATCTCGTTCCGTGACGTCGCACGCCGGCTGCGCCGCCGCGCGCCGTGCACCGTCCTCTTCGTGGCGGCCGACGCCGACGCCGTCCGGTGCGAGACCGTCGTCGACACCAGAAACGGCGAGAAAGACGGAAAGCACGGTGCCGCCACCACCGTCGAGATATCCGACGTCGTGGCCTCGGGCGACGGGCCGACCGGGTGACGAGACGACCCCGGCGGCGAGGACACGGTCGTCCGCGGGTTCGACCGGACGGCGCTGTCGCCGAAGCAGCCGGAGTGAGCTTCAGGCCGGGGAGAGCCGGACCAGCGGCGCCGACTCGGCGTCGACGGCGACGTAGAGCCGGCCCGCGGGATCGTCGGCGACGGCCCGGACGCGCCACCCCCGGTCGGCCAGCAGCGGCGCCCGTTCGTCGACCGCGCGGCCGTCGACCGACAGCCGGCCGAGGTACTGGCAGACGTAGGCTGGCCCCGTGACGCCCTCGCGGTCGGCGTGGGAGACGCCGACCGGGTCGTCGGTGCCGTAGTTGCACGCCTCCGAGGCCACCGGCCACCCGTAGTCGCCGCCGGCCTCGAGGACGTTCACCTCGTCGCCGTCCTCCTCGCCGTGTTCGTGCTCCCACAGCGCCCCCGTCTCCGGGTGGACGGCCAGCCCCTGCGGGTTCCGGTGGCCGTAGGTGAAGATGCTATCCCTGACCCCCGGTTCGTCGACGAACGGATTGTCCTCGGGCGCCGACCCGTCGGGTGCGAGCCGCAGCACCGCTCCGAGTTCATTCGAGCGGTCGCGGGCGACGTGGCCGGGGCCGAAGTTCTTGAACTGCCGGTCGCCCGCGGTCACGTAGAGGCGGTCGTCGGGCCCGACGACGACCCGGGAGCCGTAGTGGGCGTCGGAGTCGACGAACGGCTCGGCGACGTGCAGCCGCTCGAAGCCGGTCAGCCGGCCGGCCGCGGCGTCGAGCCGACCCCGCCCGAGGTGCGTCGCCGACCGCCCGGCGTCGTCGGCCGCCGCGTAGGTCAGGTACACCTCCGGCTCCGGCTCCGGCTCCGAGTCGCCGCGGACCGCCACGTCGAGCAGCCCGCCCTGTCCCGCGGCGTACACCTCGGGCGCCCCCTCGACGGTCCGGGCGTCGTCGGCCTCGGGGTCGACGAGCCGCAGCCGACCGGGCCGTTCGGTGACCAGCAGCCGCCCGTCGCGGAGGACGGCGATTCCCCACGGACGCTCGAGGTCGTCGACGACCGTCTCGACGGCGAACCGCTCGCCGCCGCTCTCGCCGTCCGTCGCCGGCTCGTCCGTCCCCGCCCCGTCCGGCGCGCCGCCGGCACAGCCCGCCAGCCCGGCCGCACCGGCGGCGACCGCCAGGTACGTTCGTCTTCGCATGTGGCTCTCGGCGAGCGTTCGGCTCCCGGACGGTTATGCCCCGGCCTTCCGGCCGGTCCTGGCGGCGATCGACGTCCCGACCGCATTTATATCCGTCCGGAGAATCCCCACTCATGTCCGATGATCCCGCGACGCTCGGGTGGCTGACGCTCGACGAGGACGAGGAACTGCTGTGGTCGAGCGGACCGCACAGGTACAGCCTCGTTCCGGCCCTGGCGGTCGGGATTCCGCTGTCGGTCGTCCTCATCGGGCTCCCCATCATCGCCGGAGCGTACCTCACCTACACGAACACCAGCTACGTCGTCACCAGCGCGGGCCTCTACAAGAAGACGGGCGTCCTCTCGCGCGACGTCCAGAAGATCGGCTTCGACAAGGTCCAGAACACCGCCTACAGCCAGAGCGCCGTCGGCTCGTACTTCGGGTACGGCGACGTCGACATCTCGACGGCCGGCAGCGGTGGAACCGAGATGCGATTCCGGTCGGTTCCCGAGCCCGCGGAGGTCCAGCAACGGGTCAACCGGCGGGTCAAGGACGCCGAACCGGGCGACGAGGGGAAGGCCGACGTCCTCGACGAGGTCCTCGAGGAGCTGCGTGCCATCCGCGCGGAACTGGAAGCGGACGGATGACCGACGAGTGGCTCCGGCTCGAGGCCGGCGAGACCGTCCAGTGGGAGGCCCGTCCTCGGCTCGTGCGGGCTGCTCCGGGCGTGCTCGCCGGGCTCGCGGTCGCCGTCGTCGCGGTCGCGGGCGGGGTCGCCGTCGACCCGCTCGCCCTCGGGCTCCTGCTCGCGGCGCCGCTTCCGGCGGGCTACGCGTACCTCCGGGTCGTCAACACGCGGTACGCCGTCACCGACCGGGCGCTGTACCGGAAGCAGGGGGTCGTCGGCATCGACCAGCGGACGGTCGAACTGGGCCGCGTCCAGAACACCCGCGCGACGCAGAACGTCACCGGAACGCTGTTCGGCCACGGAACCGTCGAAATCGAGGTTGCCGGCGGTCGCGAGCTCCGGTTCGCCGACATCCACGACCCGAACGACGTCCGCCGGCGGATAGAGCGGCTGGGCGGCGGCACGTCGGCCGTCCCCGGAACCGTCGACCAGTGGCGGGCCGTCCGCGACGAGTTGCGCGCCATCCGCCGGTCGCTCGAGCGTCAGTTGAAGTAGGCGCCGTAGTCGACGGTGACGTCGGGCTCCGCTCTCGAACTGACCGCCGCGACGGCGTCGGCGACCCGCGCGACCGGCGAGGGATCCGGGCGGGCGAAGGCGTCGTCGGCCGACCACGCGAACCGCACCTCCCAGTCGGTGCCGACGAGGACCGCCGCCCGTCCGGGAACGCCGTAGTGGCCCTCCCACTCCTCGCGCCGGACGCCGTAGCGGTCGGCGGCGCTCCCGCCGTCGCCGAGCAGCGCCATCGGCAGGTCGTACCGGTCGGCGTAGGCCGCCGCGGCGTAGATACTGTCGGCCGTGACCGTCCACACCTGCAGGCCGTCGCCGTGCCAGCCGGCGTCGCCCATCGCGACCAACTCGGCGGTCACCGTCGGCAGGAAGGTCGCGGGCGCGAACCACAGCAACCGGCAGCGAGAAGTCCGGCGCCGTCCGTCCCTCGCGTATCATGCCGGCCCTTCCGGCGCGGAAGGCTTGTGTCTGCCGCCGGGCGGGGTGTCGCCCCGTGGGTCGTCTACAGCACCGTGCCGTGTTTCTTCGAGGGCCGGTCCTTCTTGACGTCCTCGTAGAAGTCGAAGCGGGCGGCGAGCTGCTCCCGCAGCGACGACGGCGGGATCACCTCGTCGATGACGACTTCGCTCGCCATCCGCCGGACGTCGATGTCCTCGCGGTACTCCTCGCGGAGCCGCCGTTCCGTCTCCGCGCGCTCCTCGGGGTCGTCGATCTCGGCGAGCTTCCGGGCGTAAACGGCGTTGATGGCCGCCTCGGGGCCCATGATGCCGATCTCGCCGGACGGCAGCGCGATCGTCGACTCGGGGTCGTAGGCCGGCCCCGACATGGCGTAGATGCCCGCGCCGTAGGCCTTCCGGACGATGACGCACTGTTTGGGAACCGTCGCCTCGCTGGTCGCGTAGATCATCTTCTTGCCCTGCTCGAGGATGCCGTCCTTCTCGACCTGCGAGCCGGCCATGAACCCCGGCGTGTCGCAGAGGTACAACAGCGGGACATTGTAGGCGTCGCACGTCCAGGCGAACCCCGCGGCCTTCTCGGCGGCGTCGGGGAAGATGGCGCCGGCCCGCTGGGCGGGCTGGTTGGCGACGACGCCGACCGACCGGCCGTCGAGGTGGGCGAAGCCGGTGAGGATTTCGGGGCCGTAGTCCGGCTGGAGCTCGAAAAACGAATCCCGGTCGACGACCCGCTCGATGACGTCCCGCATGTCGTAGCTCTTGTTGGGGTCCTGCGGGACGACGGAGTCGATGCCGTCGGGCTCGTACTTCGGCGGCGTCGGCGTCGCTTTGGGCGGCCGCTCGTCGCTGTTGTCCGGCAGATACCCGACGAGCTCGGCGACCAGCTGCCGGGCGTGCCGTTCGTCGCGGGCGACGAGGTCGGCGCTGCCGGACTCGCCGGCGTGGACGGCCGGCCCGCCGAGCTCCTGCAGGGAGATGTCCTCGCCGGTCACCATCTCGACCATCCGCGGGGAGGCGATGGCCATCGACGACATCCCCTCGACCATCACGGTGAAATCCGCGAAAACGGGCGTGTAGGCGGCGCCGGCGATGCACGGCCCGTACAGCACGCAGATCTGTGGCACCCGCCCCGACAGCCGCGAGTGGTTGTAGTAGTACTTGCCGATGCCCTCGCGGTTGGCGAAAAAGCCCGTCTGCTGGTCGATACGGCCGCCCGAGGAGTCCATCAGGTACAGCACCGGCTTGCCCGTCTTCAGCGCGCGCTGCTGCATCCGGAGGAACTTCTCGACGCCTTTTGCGGCCATCGACCCGCGCTTGACGGTGTAGTCGTTGGCCATGAAGTGGACGTCGCGGCCCTCGAACTCCGCGGCGCCGGTCAACAGCCCGTCGGCCGGCAGCTGGTCGTCGGCGTCGAACTCCGCGAACGTGCCGTCCTCGAAGGTCAGGCCGTCCTCGCCGTCGCCGGACTCCGTCCGGCTGCCCGAGGAGCGTTGCTCCTCGCTCCGGGAGCTGTTCTTTGTACTTCTCGGGACCGCCCTGCTCTATGGCTTCGATCTGCTCGAGCAGCTCCGCCTCGCGGTCGGTCGGGCCCAGGTCGTCCGCGACCGGCGAGCGGTCGGCCTCGCCGGTCGCCGCCGGCTCGTCGGCGTCGCCGACGTAGACCGACACGGCCGTCTCGGCGTGCGTCGCCATCGCCTGGGCGATGGCCTCCGCCTCCTCGACGCTCGCGTCGTCCCCGATACGGACCTTCATACCTCAACGGTCCGGCGTACCGACTAAACCGTTTTCCATCCCCCCGCCGACGGCGCGGCGGTGTGGACGGCGCGGGCAGTGAGGACGGCGCGACGGCGCGGACGGTGCGGGCGGTGCGGGGGCGCGGACGGCGCGGCGGTGTGGATGGCGCGGGCCCACCGGTCAGTCCAGCGCCGCCTCGAGGTCGTCGACGTAGCCGGGATCGCCGACGAACAGCGGCGTCCGCTGGTGGAGTCGCTCCGGCGTCAACTCCAGCAGCGACCGCTCGCCGTCGGAGGAGGCCCCGCCGGCGGTCTCGACGACGTGGGCGATCGGGTGGGCCTCGAACAGCAGCCGGAGCTTCCCCGCCGGTCGGTCGCGCAGTCCGGGGTAGCCGAAGATTCCCCCGTAGGTGAGCACCTGGGTGACGTCGCCGAGCATCGCGCCGCCGTACCGGAGCTTCAGCTCCCCGGCGACCCGGTCGGCGTAGGCGGCGAAGGCGTCGGTCCACTCGGAAACGCGGCCGCCGAAGCCGTAGACGGTCGGCGCCTCGTAGATGCCGAACACCGTCCCCATCGCGTTGTTCGACCGCAGGTTCGAGGAGCCGTCCAGCGGGTCGCAGGCGACGTGGAGGCGTCCGTCGCCGCCGTCGACGACGGCGTCCCGCTCCTCGCTGGCGTAGCTCCCGACGGCGTCGACGTCGAGCAGTCGCTCGCAGAGCAGCTCGTCGGCGTAGATGTCGGCGGCCAGCTGTCGCTCGCCGGAGGGGTTCTGCCCCTCGGCGTAGGCGCGGCGGTCGGCCAGCCCGTCGCGGATCTCCGGGGCCGTCGCCGCGACGACGTCGACGACCGTCCCGATCCCGTCGCTCATCGGCCGGCCGCCGAGAGGGCCTCCTCGACGCCGGCCTCCTCGAAGATGACCGCCTCCAGCGCGTCGAGGATGCGGGTGGGGTTTTCCCGCTGCCAAACGTTGCGACCGACGGCCAGCCCCTTCCCGCCGGCGTCGACCGTCTGCTTGACGGACTCGAGGAACTGTCGGTCGGTAGTCTTCGACCCGCCGGACATGACGACCTTCGTGCGGCCGGCCATCCGGACGGCGTCCTCCATGGCCTCGCGGGAGCCGGGGTGTTTCACCTTCGCGACGTCGGCGCCGAGCTCCAGCGCCAGCCGGGCGCCGTAGGCGATGGTAGAGGCGTCCTCGGCGTTCCGGAGCCCCTGCCCCCGGGGGTACGACCACATCACGACCGGCAGGTCGTGCCGGCGGGCGGCCTCCTGTGCCTCGCGGAACTCCTCGACCATCTCGATTTCGTGGTTGGAGCCGCCGTAGACGGTGAATCCGACCGAGGAGGCCCCCAGCTCCGCGGCGTAGTCGACCGTACAGTTGACCGCCGAATCCGGCTCCCCGCGCCAGAGGTTCGACGTGCCGTTGAGCTTCACCAGCAGGTCGACGTCGTCCTCGTAACTGGGGTAGTAGGCCTCGGCGACCCCCTTCTGGACCGCGACGGAGGTGACCGCGGGGTGGGTCGCCGCCTCGAAGGTGCGCTCGGGGTCGGCGCTCTCCGAGACGTCGACGAAGTCGACCGGTCCGTGCTCGAGGCCGTGGTCGTACGCCAGGATGAGCACCTTCCCGTTTCGGCACAGCGGCGTGTCGTCGATGGGGATCATACGTGCGGACGTGATGTGAGCGGCACAAAGAAGATTCTGGTAGTCCGGAACCGGCGGTGTTCAGATAAGCACGGCGAGCCAGTCCGTTTCTGCCGGGGAACCAACCGAATCCTGGCGGACTGAAAGGGCGAGGCGCTGCGTGGCGGCTTCGCCGCCACGTTAGATGGCGGCCGGTGAAACGACGATGGGCAGCGGCATCGCCCAGGTGGCGGCGACGGCCGGCCACGACGTCGTGATGCGGGACGTCGAGGCGTCGTACGTCGAGGACGGCCTCGAGCGCATCGAGGGCGGCCTCGACCGCGCCGCCGGCGACAATCTCACGACGGCGGAGGCCGACGCCGCCCGCGACCGCGTCGAGGGCGTGACCGACCTGGCGGCGCTGTCGACGGCCGACATTGTCGTCGAGGCCGTCGTTGAGGACATCGACGTCAAGCGGGACGTCTTCGCCGACCTGGACGCGGTGACCGACGACGTCGTCCTGGCGACCAACACCTCGACGCTGTCGATCACGACCATCGCCGCCGCGACCGACCGGCCGGAGCTGGTCGTCGGCGTTCACTTCATGAACCCCGTCCCGGTGATGACGGGCGTCGAGGTGGTGATCGGCGAGCGGACCGCCCCCGAGACGGTCGCGCTGGCGCACGGCTTCGCGGAGTCACTCGGCAAGGAGACCTGGGAGTCCGACGACAAACCCGGCTTCGTCTCCAACCGCATCCTGATGCCGTGGATCAACGAGGGCGTCCGCGCCCTCGACGAGGGCGTCGCCTCGAGGGACGACATCGACCGCGGCATGAAGCTCGGCACCAACGTCCCGATGGGGCCGCTGGAGCTGGCTGACCACATCGGCCTGGACGTCTGTCTGGATGCCACCGAAACGCTGCACGAGGAGCTCGGCGACCGCTACAAGCCCGCCTACCTGCTGAAGCGGAAGGTCGCCGCCGGCGAACTCGGCAAGAAGACCGGCCGGGGCTTCTACGAGTACTGAGCGGCCGGCGGGCGGCGCAGCCTCGTCGTCCTCGCCGGGAGCGGCCCCGAGCCCCGTCAGTCGTCGTTCGGCGAGACGACAGTCCCGTCGCCGTCCGGCTGGCGGTCGAGTATCGCTCCGAGGGCACCCGTCCGGTCGGTTCGCGAGCGGCCGTAGCCGACGTACACCGCGGCGCCGCCGGCGATGATGCCGGCCGCCCCGAGCAGCGGTAGCCGGCCGATCTGCGTGAGGAACACGCCGCCGCCGACGACGCCGAACAGCTGGACGTACGGGTAGCCCGGCGCGACGAAGTCGGGGTCGTAGCCGGGGACGTCCGCCTCGCGGAAGGCCATCAGCGCGACGTTGATGATCGAGAACACGAGTATCTGGAAGGCGCTGGCGAGCTTCGCCAGCTCGATGACGGGGACGAAGGCGATGAGCCCCACCAGCACGGCGCCGGTGAGCACCACGGCGTTGCGGGGGGTCTTAAACCGGCGGTCGATGCGCCGCAGCCCCGGCGGCAGCAGCGAGTCGCGGCTCATCGCCAGCGGGAACCGCGACGACGACAGCACCCCCGCGTTCGCCATGCTCGTCAGCGCCACCACCGCCACAACCGAGATGACGACGACGCCGACGCCGCCGAACAGCGCGCCGGCGCCGTCGGCCATCGGCGTCAGCGACGCCGTTCCGCCGGGGCCGCCGGTCTTCAGCGTCGTCGGGTCCGCGAGCGCCACCACCGCCGCCACCACGGCCACGTAGATGACGACCATCAGCGCCAGCGACCCCAACATCGCCAGCGGGAGGTTCCGGCTGGGGTTTTCGACCTCCTCGGCGACGCTCGCGATCTTCGTGACGCCGGCGTAGGAGACGAAGACGAACGCCGCGGCGGTGACGACGCCGAACTCCTCGCCGGAGACGAACGGCCTGAACCGGGCCGACTCCCCGACGACGGCGGCGTTGAGCGTGTACGCCGCCAGCCCGACCACGACGAGACTCACGATGACCGCCTGGACGCTCCCGCTCAGCTTCGTCCCGGAGACGTTGAGCGCGACGACCAGCACCGCCAGCCCGAGGGCGACGAAGACGACCGCTTCCTGCGACAGCGGCGCGAAAAGCAGGAGATACGCCCCGAGCCCGACCAGGGCGAAGGCGCTCTTGAACACGAGCGAGAACCAGGCGCCGATGCCGGCGATGGTGCCGAACAGCGGTCCCAGCGCCCGGTCGATGTAGAGGTACGTGCCGCCGGACTCCGGCATCGCCGTCGCCATCTCGGCCTTCGACAGCGCCGCCGGCGTGACGACGACCGCCGCGAGGACGTACGCCCCGATCACCGCCGGGCCAACCTTCTTGAACCCGAGCGCTGGCAGCACGAAGATGCCGCTGCCGATCATCGCGCCCATGCTGATCATCATCGTCGGGAACAGCCCGAGGCTGCGTTCGAGGTCGTCGCCGGTCATGACCCTACAGAGCGACTCTGAGAAAAAATACTCATCGAACGGACCCCTCCCGCCCGGACCCCGGCCGTTTTTGCGCTTCCATCCGAAGGCCGACCATGGCCGACACCATCCTGGTCCCGTTCGAACTGCCGGACCCCGAGCCGCTGTCGTCGGTGCTCGTCGAGGACCTCGCGTCGCTGGACGTCGTCCTGCTGGGACACTACGGGCTTCCGGAGCAGACGCCGGCCCGCGAGGCCCGCGAACAGTTCGGCGACGAGGCCGAGGCGACGATGGAATCCCTCGCCGAGCCGTTCCGGGCGCGGGGGACGCCCGTCGAGACCCGGCTCGTCTTCGGGAAGGACCGGGCCGCGGCCATCGGCGCGGTGATGCTCGAGGAGGACTGTGCGGCGGAGCTGACCCCGGCGCCGACCGAGGGCATCGACCGCATCCTCGTGCCCGTGCCCGACGTCGCGGAGTTCGACCGGCTGCCGCGGTTCGTCGACGTGTTCTGCGAGGACTCGACGGCCGAGATCACGCTGTTCCACGTCGTCGAGGGCGAAGAGGCCCGCGAACGCGGCGAGACCATCGTCGAGGAAACTCGAACGGGGATCGTCGAATCCGGGTTCGGTGCCGATACGGTCGGCACGCGCACCGTCGAGTCCGACGCTCACGACGAGGAGATTCTCCGAGTCGCCGACGAGTACGACGCGGTCGTGACCGTATCGCGAACGAAACCGACGACCCAGTCATCGTCGTCCGGCGGGACTACTGACGGTAACTGCTGCACCCGTCTGACCGGTACGACCGCACGCCTCCGCGTGGTCGAGACCGAGACGACGTACGGCAGTTACCGCGAGACGGGCGCTTCGCTCCGGTGCTCGCGATTGGGCCCCTTCATACTGATTACGAGGGTGCATAGAACTATTCACATGTATTGACTTCATCTGGACCCCGGTGAATTGGCTGGGAGATACACGTGCGTATGGTACGGGTGGTTCGTACTGAATCGCTCTAACGGACCGCAACACCTCGAAAGCCCTCGGCCGGCTCCGGTCGCGCGACTCGCTGCGCGCGCTCGCTTTGCTCGCGTGCTTGTTCCGGACGACTCCCTTCGGTCGCCGTCCGACGTTCGCCTCACTCCGCTCGGCTCACCGTCGCCGTGCTTCCCGGAGCCGGCCTCGCCCTTTCAGTCCACCAGGAAATCGGCTTTCCGGCCGGCTATCCCTGGCGGACTGAAAGGGCGAGCGGCGCTCGGCGGTGCCCCGGCGTTCGCGGCGCCGTGCGCCGCGAGCTCGGGAGAGCGTCGCTCTCCCGGTGACGCAAGCACTGAGGGAGCGAAGCGACCGAAGCGCGTGGTTCGAAAGACGCCTGCGGCGTCTTTCGTCATCACGAGAGAGCTCCGCTCTCTCGAACGACAGCGAGCCGCGGCGCTCCGAGCGCCGCGAGGGCTTTCGAGGTCTATACGTCGAGTCGAACGTTCACTCGTGCGTTCGTCCCATACACAGCATGTACTGACCGATTCAGCATAGCAGAGTACAGGGTATGTGAATCGTTCTACGATACCCTCAGTGATTATTGTAACTGTTTAGCCGATGCGACCGCACGCCGTCGTGCGGTCGATATCGAAATGAATCGCGGTAATCACTATCGGGATGATCGCGAGAGAAATCGAGGGGTCGGCCGCGACCCGGTCGTTACCCGCCCTCGGGCGGGTCGTCCCGGTGCATGTCCGGATTGACCACTTCCTCGGCCTCTTCCTTGCGCTTCTCGGAGCGCTCCTTTTCGGCCTCGGCACGCTCCTCTTGGGCCTCCTCGCGGGCCTCGAGGTGTTCTTCGATTACCTCTTCCTCGTCCTCTTCGGGGACCTCCTCGGCTTCCTCCGGGAGGTCGTCCTCGGAGCTATCGGTCATCGTTCCGGTCGGACGGTTGACGTTACGGGCCGTTATATCTGGTGGCCGACCGTACGGTCCGCCTCCGGACGGGTGGGGAAGCGTAAAGTGAGGCCGGCCGTACGCTCCCGACATGGATTTCAGCCTCAGCGCCGAACGAACGCAGATAACGGAGATGGTGGCGGAGTTCGTCGACGAGGAGGTGGTCCCCGTCGCCGACGAGATCGACGCCGCCGACGAGTTTCCGGCCGAACTGATCGAGCAACTCGCCGACCTCGATTTGATGGGGATGCCGTTCCCCGAGGAGTACGGCGGCGCCGGCCTCGACTACCACACCTACCCCGCCGTCTTGGAGGAACTCTCCCGCGGCTCCGGCGGGCTCGGCACCATCGTCGCCGCCCACATCTCGCTCGCGGGCAACATGATCTACGCCTTCGGTACCGAGGAACAGAAGGAGGAGTACCTCACGCCGCTCGCGCAGGGCGACGACATCGGCGCCTTCGCGCTGTCGGAGGCCGGCGCCGGCAGCGACGTGCCGGCCATGGAGACGACCGCCGAGAAGGTCGGCGACGAGTACGTCATCGACGGCGGGAAGCTGTGGATCTCCAACGGCTCGGTCGCCGACACGGTCACCGTCTTCGCCAAGACCGACCCCGAGGCCGGCAACAAGGGTATCTCCTCGTTCGTCCTCCGACCGGCGGAAGACGACGGCTTCGTCGTCGAGGGCACCGAGGACAAACTCGGTGACAAGGGCTGTCCGACGGCCGAGCTACGGTTCGACGACGTCACGATTCCCGAATCGCGCCGACTTGGCGAGGAGGGCCGCGGCTTCGTCCACGCGCTGAAGACGCTCAACGGTGGCCGCATCACCATCGCCGCCCGCTCGGTCGGCATCGCTCAGGCGGCGCTGGACGCCGCCGTCGAGTACAGCGGGGATCGCGAGCAGTTCGACCGGCCGGTCTCGGAGTTCCAGGCCATCCAGCACAAGCTCGCGGACATGGACACCAAGACGCGGGCCGCGCGGCTGCTGATGCACGACGCCGCCGACAGGAAGATCCGCGGCGAGAGCTTCGCGAAGGAGGCCGCCCAGGCGAAGCTGTACGCCTCCGAGGTGAGCCGGGAGGTCGCGAACGAGGGCATCCAGATTCACGGCGGCTACGGCTACACCAGGGACTTCCCCGCCGAGCGGTTCTACCGCGACGCCAAGCTCAACGAGATCTACGAGGGCACCAGCGAGGTGCTGCGCAACACCATCGCCGGCGAGCTGCTGGACTAATCGAGCCGCCCGCGCATCCACTCGAATTGCGCCTCGACACCCTCGCGGCCGGCGTCGGTCAACGCGTAGACGTCGTGAATGCCGTCGACCTCCCGCTCGATGAAGCCGGCGTCGACCAGGCGCTCGAGCGCACGCCGGAACCGGTCGGCGTCGACGCGGTCGCCGTAGCGGTCTTCGAGGGCGACCTTCAGTTGCTGTCGACGGTACGACTCGCCGGCCAGCAGGACGCAGACGTCGCGCCGCAGACCGCTGTTGAGCCAGCGCATACGGAAGCCGGCGCCGCGAGGAACTTCACGCTTCCGCGAGCGGCGGCCGCCCGAGGGTTCGCCGGAACCGACAGCTTCCCGTTCGGCGCGATGCTTCCTTCGGACATGACCGACGCCACCGCAGAGGCCGCCGACGTCACCGCCCGGTACCGCGAGACCGACGAGGAGCGGCTGCTGACGTTCGACCGCGAGGGCCGAACGGCCGCCGTCGCACAGAACGTCGAGGGGTACGCCATGCTGAAGGTTCGGACGGCCGCCGACGGCGACGAACTGGAACGGTACTACGGGTTCGACATGGCGCTCGACCACGTCGCGGAGCTGCTCGACGTCCGACCCGCCGAGCTCCCAGTCCCCGACCCCGCCGAGGACATGGGGATGTAACGCCACCAGTGGCGGTATCGTGGCTCGTATTCGCCGGAACCATTAACCTCGAATACGATTTATCCACGACATGCCCAGCCCTATCCGCCTTCTCATCGTCGACGACGACCCCTCCCTTGCGGATCTGATGTCGGACCAGCTGTCGGAGCTGCGGGAGGAGTTTTCCGTCCGGGTCGAGACCGACCCCCACGACGCGCTGGACGCCGTCGAGGCGGGCGACATCGACTGCGTGCTCAGCGACTACCACATGCCCGAGATGGACGGTCTCGAGCTGCTCCGGTACGTCCGGGAGATGGAGCCCAGCATCCCCTTCATCCTCTTCACCTCCCGCGGCAGCGAGGAGGTCGCCAGCGAGGCGGTCTCGGAGGGGGTCACCGACTACTTCCGGAAGCGTCGCGGCACCGAACAGTGGGAGGTACTGGCCAACCGCATCGAGAACTCCGCGGCCCGCTACCGGGCCGAGCGGGCGGTCCAACGCCGGGAGGCGGCGCTGAACGACCTCGCCCGGACGGTCATCGACAGCGTCTCTACGCCCGCCGAGGACCTCCTCGAACTCGGCCGAGAGACGCTCGCCCTCGAGTACGGCGCTCTGCTCCAGGGGGAAGGCGACGACGCGGAGGTACTGGTCGAGGCCGCCGACAGCGGGGTCCCGTCGCCGGCCGACGGCGGCTCGCCGTTCGAGGAGTTCGAGGCCCTGACCGTCGACGCCGGCAGCGTCGTCACCGGGACGGCCGACGAGGGGTCGACCGGGTTCAGCATCTACGTCGGCAGCACCATCTACGTCGGCGACCGCCGGTACGGAACGCTGTGCTTCTGCGACCGCGAGGCCGACGGCGAGTTCTCCGAGTGGGAGCGGACCTTCGTCGAGCTGCTCGGCGACTGGCTGGCACACGAGCTGACCAGCGAGTGGGCCCGGGACCGCGACGAGGCGGTCCGGGCGGCCCGCCGACGCATCGACGAGGTCAGGTCGGCCATCGACGACGACGACACCGAGACCGCCCGCGAGGAACTCGACGCCATCGCGAAGCTGCTCGACCAGGAGCCGCCCTCCGCGACGGCCGTCTCCGTCGAGCTCTCTTAGAGCAGGTCGACGAACTGATCGGGGTGTTCGGCGTGCGGCAACAGGTCGGCGTCCTCGAAGACGACCAGCTCGGCGTCGAGCCGTTCGGCGAGGTCGCGGCCGGTTTCCACCGGCGGCAGCTCGGCCGCCCGGCCCCAGACGATCGTCGTCGGGGCCGTCACGTCCAGTGCCGCCCCCAGGTCGACGTCGACGTCGAGGAAGCCGGCGACGAACGACGCCGGCGCGAACCGGGCGCCCTCCTGGTGGGCCGTCCGCCAGTCGTAGTCGACCCACTCCTCCGGGATGGCGCCCGCGAAGCCGTGATCCGCGAGGAAGTACCTGATCGACGGCTTCGAGGTCAGCAGATTGTACAGCGCCTCCCCGGCGACCGGCGACCGCAGCAGCGACCGGAGCCACGTCCGCCGGCCCGGCACGGTCGATGCCGTCGGGCAGACGAAGACGTACTCCGCGGCGTCGACGTCGGCCGCGGCGACGTAGGCGGCCGATAGCGACGAGGCGACGACGGTCGGCTCCGCGACCAGCTCCCCGGCGAAGTCGTCGACGAAGGCCTCGTACAGCGACCCCGAGTACAGCAGCGGCGGCCGGTCGGAGTGGCCGAACCCGGGCAGGTCCGGCGCGAGAACGTGGTACTCCTCGGCCAGCGCGTCGACGACATACCGGAACTCGTGGCTCGAGCCGGCGGCGTTGATCCCGTGCAGCAGCAGCAGATCGGGGTCGTCGGGGTCGCCGGCCTCGGTGTAGACGACGTCGAAGCCCCGCCAACGGTACGTCTCGACCGGTCGGCCGAGCGGCGGCTCGAGGTCGTCGGGGTCGGCGCGCAGCGCCGCGTTGCCGACCGCGACCGCGCCGAGTGTCGCCGCGGTCCCGCCCAGCAGTCGCTTCGCGTTCATACTCGGGCCGACGACCGTCACGCGCTTAGCTTCTGCGGTGATGGTGTTGATCTCCCTTCCTCCACGAAGCGACCGGAGAGAGCGGAGTAGGGAGGAGGATCGTCAGTTCTCGCGGGCGTCGCGGCGCTCGCGGACGGCCTCGGCGACCGGCGCGAGAATCTCGTCGGCGACGGAGTAGGGGTCGGTCTCCCGTGCGACGACGGCGTCGACGTACTCCTCGAGACCGCCGCGGGCCTCCAGTTCCTCCTCGACGAGGGCGGCGCTGTCGGCCCGCAGCAGCGTCCGTATCTCGTCGGCGTACCGCCGGCGGGCCTGGCCGTCCCGCTCGCCGGTCGCCTCCAGCCACTCGGCGTGGTCGGCCAGCACCGCCAGCAGTTCGTCGACGCCCTCGCCGGTCTTGGCGACCGTCTCGACGATGGGCGGCTGTCGCTCGTTCTCGTCCTCGTCCTCGCCGTCGTCGATGCCGGACGGCCCGGCACCGGCGCCGTGGTGGCCGGCCATCGGCGAGGCGTCCCGCATGTGGACCATCTCCCGGAGTTCCTTGACCGTCCGGTCGGCGCCGTCGAGGTCGGCCTTGTTGACGACGAAGACGTCGGCGATCTCGAGGATGCCGGCCTTCAGCATCTGGACGTCGTCGCCGGAACCGGGCGGCACCAGCACCACGACGGTGTCGGCCGTCCGCACGATGTCGACCTCGTTCTGGCCGGCGCCGACCGTCTCGACGATGATGCGGTCCTTGCCGAAGGCGTCCAGCGCCTTCACCGCGTCCGTCGTCGACGTCGACAGCCCGCCCAGCGAGCCGCGGGCCGACATCGACCGGAAGAAGACGTCCATGTCGCCGACGTTGGACGCCATCCGGATGCGGTCGCCCAGCACCGCCCCGCCGGTGTACGGCGATGAGGGGTCGATGGCGATGACACCGACCGTCTCGCCGCGCTCGCGGTAGGTGGCGGCCATCTTGTCGACCAGCGTCGACTTGCCCGCCCCCGGCGAGCCGGTGATGCCGACCACCTGCGCCCGGCCGGTGTGGTCGTGCAGCCGCGAGACCAGCTCCCGGTAGCCCGGCGACCGGTTTTCGATCTTCGTGATGACCCGCGCCAGCGCCCGGTGCTCGCCGGCCAGCAGCTCGTCGATGAGCGACTCGTCGCCGCTCATCGATCCCGCGGGACGTGCTCCCGGACGAACTCGATGGTCTCCTCCATCGAGGAGCCCGGGCCGAATATCTCGGCGACCCCCATCTCGTACAGCTCCTCGCGGTCCTCCTCCGGGACGATGCCGCCGACCAGGACCAGCGTGTCCTCGAGGGCGCCGTACTCCTCGAGCCCGTCGATGATCTTCGGTACGAGCGTGTCGTGCGCCCCCGACAGAATGGAGATGCCGAGGACGTCGACGTCCTCCTGGACGGACGCCTGGACGATCTCGTCCGGGGACTTGTGCAGCCCCGAGTAGATGACCTCGAAGCCGGCGTCCCGGAACGCCCGGGCGATCACGTGGGCGCCGCGGTCGTGGCCGTCGAGGCCGACCTTCGCCACCAGACACCTGATCGCCCGCTGTCCCTGTTCCGTGCTCATGCGGCCCTATTCCGCCGCGAGGCGTTTGACTCTAACGGAGAGTGTCGCCGCCGCGCGACCGTCGTATCCGCGCCCGACGCCGGTCCGATGGGTTTATGCGTCGCACCCGGATACTCTCGGGCGCCGCGGGCTCGTAGATCAGCGGTAGATCATCCCCCTGGCACGGGGAAGGCCCCGGGTTCAAATCCCGGCGAGTCCACTATTCTGCGCCGCGAGCAATCCCGCGAGCGGCGCAGATAGTCGTCGACGCCCGGATTTGAACCCCTGGAAGACGCAGCGCCGAACGAAGTGAGGCGACCG
>PXSC01000032.1 GCA_003023535.1 Halobacteriales archaeon QS_9_70_65
TCCGACAGCACGCGCGGGACGAGCTCGAGCGCGTCGGCGAACGCCTTGACCGCCCGCTGCTCGCGGCCGGAGACGCCGTCGGCGAACTCCCGGACGCGGCGGGCGACCTCGACCTCGACGGCGCCGCCGCCGGCCAGCACGCGGCCGTCGGAGACGCACTGTGCGACGACGTCCAGGGCGTCGCCGATGCCGCGCTCCAGCTCGTCGACGACGTGGTCGGTGGAGCCGCGCAGCAGCAGCGTCACGCCGTGGGACTCCTCGTCCGTGCCCTCGACGTAGAACAGTTCCTCCTCGTCGTCGAAGCGGACGTCGGCGGCCCCGAGGGCCCCGGACGCGAGGGTATCGAGGTCCGAGACGACCTCGGCGCCGACGATCTCGCGCAGGAACGCGAGGTCGCTTTTCTTCGCGCGGGAGGCGGCGAGGACGCCCTCCTGGGCGAGGAAGTGCTCGGCGAGGTCGTCGATGCCCTTCTGACAGAAGACGACGTCGGCGCCCGACTCGGCGATGGTCTCGACTTTCTCCCGGAGCTGCTCTTCTTCCTTGTCGAGGAAGTTCTGGAGCTGGTCGGGGCTGTCCAGCTGGAGGTTGGCGTCGGCGTCGGTGTCTTCGACCTCGATGGGCTCGTCGATGAGCAGCACCTCCGCGTTCGCCAGCGACGTCGGCATCTCGGCGTGGGCGGGGTCCTTGTCGATGACGGCCCCCTCCAGCAGCTCCGAGTCGCCGGCGGCGCTGCCGGTCTGGGTCTCGACGTTGACGTACTCGAGGTCGACGACCGTCTCGCCGTCGTCGGCGTCGACGGTGACGGCCTGGACGGCGTCGACGACCAGCTCCGCGAGGACGTCCTTTTCGAGTTCGGCGCCCTTGCCGGTCATCGACGTCTCGGCGACGCTCCGGATGAGGTCGGTGTCGTCGGGGTCGACCGTCCGGGAGACCTCGTCGATCTCCTCGCGGGCCTGCTCGGCCGCCAGGTCGAAGCCGCGGATGATCGCCGTCGGGTGGATGTCCTGCTCCAGCATGTCCTCGGCGTTGCTCAGCAGCTCGCCGGCGATGGAGACGGCGGTCGTGGTGCCGTCGCCGGCCTCGTCCTCCTGGGTTTCGGCGACCTCGACGACCATCGACGCCGTCGGGTTGTCGATGTCCATCTCCCCGAGGATGGTGACGCCGTCGTTCGTGACGGTGACGTCGCCCATCGAGGAGACGAGCATCTTGTCCATCCCTTTCGGCCCGAGCGTCGAACGTACCGACTCCGAGACCGCCTGGGCCGCCGCGATGTTGTGCGACTGGGCGTCGCGGTCCTTCATCCGCTGGGAGTCCTCGCCGAGGATGACCATCGGCTGGCCTCCCATCTGCTGCTGTTGACTCATGACACCGGATGATTGCCCGCGGTTCTATATAAATGTAGCTGATACGGCGCGGACGGCGGCACCGGGCGGACCGGAATCACGTCCGTCGAACCCGTCGATGGCGGCCATATGACAACCGGTGACGAACGGACAACAGCCGAAGGGGACCCGTTCAGTCGCACCCGTCCGTAGCGGGGATTTATCACTGATACGCTGCCGGCCGACCGCGCCCGCCGGGGTGGACGCCAGGACTGGGATTCGAACCCAGAATCCCGAACGGGAACACGCTTTCCAGGCGTGCGCCTTACCAGATTCGGCCATCCTGGCCCGCACCGGGAGTTGCCCCGTCGGCGCATAAGTACTTTCGTTCTCGGCCAAAAGACCGGCTCGCCGGTCGCGCGGCCCGCCGCCCGGCTCACTCCCGGTCCGGGTCCGCCCCCGTCTCCTCGTCGACGACGACCGGCACGGCGTGGTGGCCGAGCCGGTGGGCGACGGCGGCCGTGACGACGAGGACGACGGCGGCGACGGCGGCGACGGGCCCGATCCCGAGGAACGTCCCGCCGGCGACGAGGTACGCCTGGTGGGCGGCGAGAAAGGCCATCGCGCCGGCGACGCCCCACAGCAGGGCGGCCTTCCCGCGCGGCGTCACGCCCGCGTCGCGATCGCCTCGATCTCGACGGCCATCCCCAGCGGCAGGTTCCCCACCTCGACGGCCGACCGCGCCGGCGGGTCGCCGTCGAAGTGGTCGCCGTACACGTCGTTGACCGTCCCGTAGTCGTCGATGTCGGCGAGGTAGACCGTCGTCTTCAGCGCCGACCCGAGGTCGGCGCCGGCCGCCGAAAGCACCGCCGCGAGGTTCTCAAGGACCTGCTCGGTCTGGACGCCGACCGGCTCGTCGGCCAGCGACTCCCCCTCGGGCGTCAGCGCGACCTGTCCCGCCGTGAACACGAGGTCGTCGGTGGCCGTCGCCTGGCTGTAGTCGGCCGCCGCCGGCGGCGCGTCGTCGGTCTCGATGGTCTCCTCGGCCATGTCCGCCGCTCCGGCGCGGACCGACATAAATTCACTTCGACCTCGTAGGTGAGCGTCTCGGCGTCGCCGCCGAAGACGCCGACCGGGAGGGTCGTCGTCCCGAGGTAGCGCGTCTCGGCGGTCATCTCGACGCCGTTGACCGTCACCCGGATCCCGGCCGGCTCGCCGTCGCCGTCGTTGCGAACCGTCACCTCCGCCATCGCGTTCTCGCCGCGGGCGACGGCGTCGGGGACGTCGGTCCACTCGACGGCGACGTCCGGCAGCGTCCGCGCCTGCTCGAGGACGCGCTCGGCGACGCCCTCGGAGAGTCCGGCCGCGACGAGGCCGTCGACGCCGGCGTCCCGGAGGTCGGCCGGCGTCGTCAGCCCCTCGCTTGCGAGCTTGCTGGCCCGCCCGGAGCCGACGCCGTCGACCGCCGTCAGCCCGACGGCCGACGCGCTGACGCCGTGTTCGACGCGGGCCTCGACGCGGCGGACGAGGCTGGCGTCCCGCGGGGCGGCGAACCGCTCACAGAAGGCCCGCAGCGCCGCCAGCATCCGGACGGCGTTCCGCCGGATGATCCAGGCGTCGCTCTGCAGTTCCCCGGGCGTCGTCCCGTCCATCCCCGCCTCGAACTCCGCGGCGTCGGCGACCGTCCGCAGGACGGGCGATTCCCCGAGTTCGTCGGTCCGCTCGCAGAGCCGGTGGAAGGCCGCGGCCGTCTCCAGCCGCAGGTAGTACTGGGAGGCCAGCCGGCCGAGCGGCGTCGGCTCGATCTCGAGGCCGGACTGTTCGACGAAGCCGTCCTCGACGAGCCGTTCCAGGGTCGACGACACCCGCTCCCGCAGGGAGTCGCCGGCGTCGTACCGGTCGGGGGCGCTCTCCGCGCGGGCGTAGTAGAACGTCGTCTCCAGCCACCCCATCACGTCCTCGAGGTCGTCGACGACCCCCAGGGCGATCTCGGCGTTGAGGTGGGCGTCCAGTTCCTCCGCGAGCCGGGACTCGATGGGCTTGCCGTTCTCCAGCAGTCGCCGGTAGCGGTCGGCGTCGGAGCCGTCGCACACCACGTGGGCGTAGCCGGCGTCGTCGTAGCCGGGGCGGCCGGCCCGGCCGAGCATCTGCAGGATGTCCAGCGGGCTCATATCTACCTCCCCTTCCAGGGGGTCGTGGTGCTTGGTGTCCCGGATGACGACGCACCGGGCGGGGAGGTTGACCCCCCACGCCAGCGTCGACGTCGAGAACAGCAGCTGTATCCTGCCCTCGCGGAACCACTCCTCGACGCGGTCCTTGTCGGCCTTCGAGAGGCCGGCGTGGTGGAAACCGACGCCGTCGACGACCGACCGCCGGAGGGTGTCGTTCTGCAGTTCCTGGGCGTCGGTGTGGAAATCGTAGTCGCCGCGCAATCCGACCTCGACGTCCCGCTCCGTGAGTTCGTCGCGGGCCTTCTCGGCGGCCCGGACCGTGTCCTGTCGGGAGGCGACGAAGGCCAGCGCCTGCCCGCCGTCGGTGACGTGCGGCTCCGCCAGGTCCAGCGCCCGGTAGAGCCGCCGGTACTTGTCGGCGAAGGCGTTGTCGCCGTGGGCGTACGTCTCGACGCCGGCGTGCAGCGGACATCGTCGCCGACAACGCCACCACGCGCGGGTCACAGAGCCGCCGCAGTCGGGCGACGGTCACCTCGAGTACGGCCCCGCGCTCGTCGGAGTCGAGCAGGTGGACCTCGTCGATGACACAGCAGTCCACGTCGGTCACGAACGAGTACCGCGGGGAGTCGTGCTTCCGGGTCGCCGAATCGGCCTTCTCGGGCGTCATCACGAGGATGTCGGCCCGCTCGGCCCGCCGGGGGTTGAGGTCGCGCTCGCCGGTGACGACGTACACCGAGTAACCCAGCGACTCGAACCGCTCCCACTCGTCTTCCTTCTCGTTGGTGAGCGCCCGCAGCGGCGCCAAAAACAGCGCCGTCCCGCCCCGCCGGAGCGTCCGGCAGATGGCCAGCTCCGCCAACGCGGTCTTGCCGCTCGCGGTCGGCGCGCTCACGACGACGTTGTCGTCCGAGTCCAGCACCGCCGGCAGCGCCGCCCGCTGCATCCGGTTGAACGACTCGAACGGGAAGGCGTCGGCGAACTCGGGGATGACCTCCTCGACGCCGGACGGAGTCGACACACGCGAATTGGCGGCCCCACGGAGTAAAAACGCGTCCCTTTCGGCACGACCACCGGCCGTCGGTCGCCGGTGGCCGGTCGCCGCTGCATTTAGTTACGCGAGAGCCGACCGGTCAGCCGACGTCGGGCGGGACCTCGAACGGGGCCGACCGCTCGCGGAGCGAGGCCGAGCGAGCGAAGCGAGAGCGGCCTCGAGACGGAGCGGCGTCCTCGCGAGTGAAACGAGCGAGGGCTCGGCAGAGCGTCGCGCTGCCGGTGACCGCGGGGAGCCGCGGAGCGGAGCGAGCCGACGCACGCACGGCCGCAGGCCGCGCGCAGGGAGGCGTTGCGAGAGACCGAGCGGGAGCGAGGATCTCGACGTTGCGAACGACGTCCTCGCGAGCGAAGCGAGCGAGGGCTCGGCAGAGCGTCGCGCTGCCGGTGAGCGAAGCGACCCGTGAGCCGCAGCCCGCCAGCGGGCGGGGGCGTTCGGAAACCCCGTCGTCACCGCCGAAGTGCGCTACTCCCTTCTAACTAAACACTACCCCAGTCGCCGACCGAAGGCTCAAACGGGGCGGCGGCGTAGCCGGCGGCGATGACGCGCGTCGTTGCCGTCCGCCACGGCGAGACCGACTGGAACCGGATCGGACGGATGCAGGGGTGGGCCCCGGTCGAGCTGAACGCCACGGGCCGCGAGCAGGCGACCGCCGCCGGCGAGTGGTTGGTCGCCGAGTACGACGTCGACCGCGTCGTGACGTCGGACCTCCTCCGGGCCCGCGAGACCGCCGACCACGTTACGGCGGCCGTCGACGCTCCTCTGACGGAGACGCCGGCCTGGCGCGAGCGCGACCTCGGCGTCTACCAGGGGCTGCCGCACGACGAGGTGACGGCCCGCTTCCCCGAGTTCGGCCTCGACGAGACCGCCTACCGGGCGGCCGACCGGACGCCGGAAAGCGGTGAGTCGCTCCGCGAGATGGCCGACCGCGTCACCGCGGCCTTCGACGGGCTGGAGGGCGACGGGACCGTCCTGGTCGTCGCCCACGGCGGCCCGCTGTGTGCCTTACTCGGCCACGTCAAGGGGATGTCGCTGCCGGCGGCGCTGTCGGCCCACCACCTCGACAACTGCGGCGTCAGCGAGTTCGACGCCGGCGGCGACGGGGAGACACGGGTAGTCAGCGAGAACGTGACGGCCTGGCGGGACGGCTGACGGCGCCGGACGGGTCAGTCGGGGGCCGGGGCGGCCTCGCCGGGCGCCGACCGCCCGCTTCTCGCCTCGGGCCGCGGGAACTCGGCGACGAAGACGGCCCCGTGGGGCTGGTTGTCCTCGACGGACAGCTCGCCGCCGTAGCAGTCGACGAGGGTTCGGACCAGCCCGAGACCGCCGTCGAGACCGTCCTCCAGCAGCGACTCCCGCTTCGCTTCCGAGAGGCCGGGGCCGTCGTCCCGGACGGTCAGCCGGACGGTCTCGTCGGTTCGAGCGACGGCGACGCGGACTCGGGGATCGTCGGCATCGTTGTGCTCGACGGCGTTCTCGATGAGGTTGTCGACGACCGATCGGACGCCGGCGTTGGCGACGACCGTCGCCTTCTCCGGCAGGTCGGTCGACACCGGGACGGTGTGCGTCGACTCGACGCCGTCGGCGATCTCCGCGACGACCGCCGCGAGGTCGACCCGCTCGAAGTCGGGGTCGTCGACGAGCGTCTCGGCGACCGCCCCCGACGTCTCGATGCGGGTCATCGCCTCGTCGGCCTTCGCGCCGATGATGTCGACACTGTCGGCACCGTGGGCGCCGTCGCCGGTCGGCCGCTCCTCGGTCAGCAGGTCGGCGTGGCCGCGGATGGCCGAGAGGTCGTTCCGGAGGTCGTGGCGGATGAACCGGTTGACGAAGGCGAGGGCGTCGGCGACCGTCCGCGCCTCGTGGACATCCGAGCGGGCCCGGGCGTTGTGGTAACCGGCGGCGAAGCCCGCGGCGGCGCCCACGAGTGTCGCGACGAGCAGCGGAAACGCCGGCTCGGCGGTCTCCCGTCCCTCGAGCCGGCGGACGGCCACCGTCGCCCACATCACCCCCAGGAACCCGACGGCGCCGCCGAGAGTCCAGCTACACACCGTCCAGCGGTTCTCCGCGTCGAGGTCCGAGCCGGCGAGCCGGTAGGCGCCGTACAGCAGCACCGCCCCCGGTCCGGCCTCGAGCGACAGCGCGAGCAGCGGCCCGGTCGTCCGCGACAGCGCTTGCATCTCGACGAGATGGTACGCGACGGCGAGCGCCAGCAGCGCGGCCGCGAACCCGCCGACGAGCAGCGACGGCGGGTCCCTGAAGCGACGCGACATCGGAAATCGATAGTCTCGCGTCCTCGCGCGGGGGGCTTAATGCTTGTCACCACGACCGAGGCCGTGTGTAGTTACGCGAGAGTCGGCCGTCCAGCCGGCGTCGGGCGGGAACTCGAACGGGACCGACCGCTCGCGGCGCGAGCAGTCGGGGACGTTCGGAAACATCTCACTGCCGAACGACGCTACTCCCTCCTCACCGAACACTGTTCCGACCGACGCCCTCGTCGCGGGCGTGGGCGAGCCGTTGCCCGCGTCATCCGCCGGAGGGGTAGTCGGCGTCGAGGACGTCGGCCGCCGGCTCGTCGTCGGCCGGCGAGACGCTGCCGGTCCGGTAGCCCTCGAGATCCAGCGTCACGTGGTCGAAGCCGGCGTCGGTCAGGTGCTCGCGGGCCGCTGCCGCGAACTCGGGGTCGAGCGCCCGCTCGAGTTCGTCCTCGCCGACCTCGATGCGGGCGAGGCCGTCGTGGTCGCGGACGCGGAACTGCTCGAACCCCCAGGTTCGCAGCAGCGTCTCCGCGACCTCGACGCGGGTGAGTCGCTCTTCGGTCACCTCCAGCCCCGTCGGGATGCGCGAGGAGAGACACGCCATCGACGGCTTGTCCGCCACCGACAGCCCGTAGTGGCGGGCGATCTCCCGGACCTCCTCCTTGGTGATGCCGTGTTCGAGCAGCGGCGAGTAGGCGTCCAGCTCCTCGACGGCCCGGAGGCCGGGCCGGTGGCCCTCGCCGGGGTCGGAGGCGTTCGTCCCGTCGCAGACCACGTCGATGCGGATGCCGATCTCCTCGGCGACACGGGTCGCGTCGCCGAGTTCGGCCGCCGGCAGCGTCTCGCTTCTTGCGGTGCAGGCGACGGCGTCGTCGCCGAGGGCCTCGTGGGCGAGGGCGGCGACAACCGAGGAGTCGACGCCGCCCGAGAAGGCGACGACGACCCCGTCGAACGTCGCCAGGTCCTCGATCGCGGCCTCGCGCTTCGCGCGGGTGTCCATGCGTCGGTGCTCGGAGACCCGCGCCCAAAAGGTCGGCGTCACGGCGCGGTGTCCGCGTCGGACCGCGCCGCGGCGACGTAGCTTTCCGGGGTCAGGTCGTCGCGTCCGCGTCGGACCGCCGGACGGCGGCGACCAGCTCCTCGACCCGGCGGACGGCGGCGAACTCGCCGGCCAGGTGTGCCAGCGCCGACCGGTGGACCGCCGACGGCGCCATGCGCTCGCCGTCGAACTCCCGGTCGAAGGCCGCCGTCGCGTCGCGGGCCAGGTGGACCTCGAAGCCGCGGTTCTCGGCCGTCCGGGTCGTCGTCGAGACGCAGTGGTCGGTCGTCAGCCCGCAGACGACGAGCGTGTCGTGGCCCCGCTCGCGGAGCCACGGCTCGAGGTCGGTGTCGAGAAAGGCGCCGTTGACGCGCTTCTCGAAGACCGGTTCCCCGTCGGCCGGCGCGAGGTCGGGTTCGAACTGGAAGCCCGGCTCGTCGGGCGACAGCGGCGAGTCCGGCTCCGTCGAGGCGTGACGGACGTGGACGACCGGCAGGCCCGCCTCCCGCCACGCCGACAGCAACCGTCCGGCCCGCGTCTCGGCGTCGGGGTTGTTCCGGCTCCCCCAGCACGGGTCGTCGAACCCCCGTTGGAAGTCGACGAGCAGCAGCACGGGCGTCCCGTCCAGTCCGGTCACAGCTCCACGCTGACGACGCGGTCGGTGTCGTCGATCAGTCGCTCGGACTTGGGGTGGTCCCGCGTCACGGTGATGGGACAGTCGTCGGGGGCCTGGGCGTCGTCCGACGAGAGCATGTACTGCGGCCACTCGCGGTCGCCCTCGACGCCCCAGTCGCCGAGGTCGGCGTGCGGGCAGACGCCGTCGTACTCCTCGAGCCGCCCCTGGATGACGTCGCGGGCCCGCTGGCCGGCCTCGTGGTCGGCCGTGGCGTCGAGGCTCTCGAACAGCGCCCGGGGCTGGAAGGTGACCTCCAGGCCGACCGGACAGTACCGGCTCGTCCGGTCGTCGTAGAACGGCGCCCGACAGGTCGGAAACATCGGCTCGCCGGCGAAACAGAACTCCCAGTAGGGGTCGTCCGGGTCCGTCGGGATGTCCGCGGGCCACGGCTCGGGGTCGTGGACGTGGAGGAACTGGAGAATGTGCCACAGCGCCTCGTGGTAGTCGGCCTCCGAGAGCGGGTCGGCCGGCGGCCGGAAGAACGTCACGAGCGAGGTGCGGTCGCCGTGGTCCCGCCAGGTGTCGAGATACGCCGCGAGCGTCCGGCCGAGTTCCAGCAGGGCGTCGGGGTCGGTCGTCGACGGCACCGCGGTGTACAGCGGCTCGCCGTCGCGGACGGACTCGGCGCCGAAGAAACACGGAAACGGCGATCCGTTCCGCTCGCCGGTCAATCCCTCGTGGAACGTCCGCCAGTGATCGGCGACCCAGTCGGGCGCCTCGCCCGATTCGACCCGCGTCTCGACGGTCGACTGCTCGACCAGCGATCCGACGACGGAGTCGGTCATCGTTACAGCCGAGGCGCCGTGTTCGTTTCTATCCTTCGTCTTCCGGACGATCGGTGGACGTCCGTCGAGTCCGGTCGCCGTGCTCGACCCGGCCGTCCCCGGCGACCCGGCGGCGGAGCCCGCCGCGGCCGGGTAGCGCCGCCCGAACGCCCGGCTCCCCGAGCCGTCGCTCCAGGTACGGGCAGGGCTCGCGTGGCTCCGCCCCGGCACGGACGGCTCCGCTGACCCGGAACCGCTCGGCGGGATGTATAGCGTGGCGCCGGCGAAGGCGAGCAGGGTGAGACCGACGAGCGGCCCGAAGACGACGCCGAAGCTGGACGCCTGATACGGCGCGCCGGTAAAAGGCGCCGCGATTCGTCGGCGCGCCGGGTCGGCGGCCGGCCCCCAAGCCGAGGCAGCCGACGGGTCGACCGGAGGTTGAAGTAGGAAGCCGGGACCAACCCGCCCATGTCGACGCGCGTCATCGCCGGCGACTGTACCGTCCGCTCCGGCGGCCGCCGGGAGACGACCCGACGCGGCCGCGTGGTCGTGGTCGTCAAGCCCGACGACACCGTCCTGGTCCACGACGCCGACGGCTACCAGCCGGTGGCGTGGCTCACCCGGCCGGCCGAACTGACGCTGACGACGGACCCGCTGTGGCTGGTGGCCGTCGACGGCGACGAGTCGCTGCACGTGACGGCCGAGGCGGCTGCCGGGAGCGGTTCCCGCTGCCCGGCGGTGCCTCGGTGCGGGAGTCGACCTGCGACGACTGCGGACTCCCGCGAATCCGCGTCGAGCGGGGCGAGACCTTCGAGGTGTGTCTGGACTACGACTGCGAGTCGCTACTGTCGGCCGTCGAGACGCGGTTCGACCGCGAGTGGGACTGCCCGGAGTGCGGTGGCGCCCTGGAGATACTCCGTCGCGGCGGGCTCATCGCGGGCTGTGAGGGCTACCCCGACTGCGAAACCGGCTTCGCGCTGCCGGACGGGTCCGTCGCCGGCGACTGCGACTGCGGGCTCCCGCGCTTCGAGACCGACGCCGGCGAGCGGTGTCTCGACTCCGGCTGCGACGCGTGAGGCCGGCGAAACGCCTTCGATCGCCGAGGGCCGACCGCAGCGGCTATACGCCAGCGCCCGCGACCTGAGAACGATGGAGGGCCACCAGCGCGGCGGCGTCGTCGAGGTCGGGGAAAACGCCCGCGAGCGGTACTACGACTCCAGCGGCTACGGCCGCCCGGACGGCGACGGGGTCGTCCTCGCGGTCGTCGAGGCCGCCCACCTGCTGTACCGCGACGACCTCGCAGCCGTCGACGACCGCGACTTCGGGGCGTTCCTCGCGGACAACCCCGACGCGGTCGTCCCGTTTCTCGTCTACCGCGACCTCCGGGACCGCGGCTTCTACGTCTCGCCCGCCCGCGAGGGGTGGGTCGACGGCCACGCGGGCGTCGATCTCGTCGTCCACCCCCGCGGCGACGGGCCGTGGGACGGCACCGTCGCCCACCGCGTCCGGGTGGTCGACGAGCGGGCCGCGGTCCCGCTGGCCGACCTCGGCGGCGTCGTCCTGGCCGTCGTCGACGAGGAAAGCGAGATCACCTACCTCGAGACCGAGCGGCCGGCCGTCTCGGGGACGAGCGGCTGCTCGCTGTCGGCACCGGCCGAGGGCGTCCTGCTCGGCGACCGGGTGCTCGTCGACGAGCCGCCGGCGGCGCTGTACGGGTCGGGCTTCTACGGCCAGCGGATGGGCCGCGACGGGGCGCTACAGTTGTCGCTGCTGGAGGCGGCGTCCCTTGCCGAGCGGGGCGACCTCGCCGTCGACGGCGGCGCCGGGGCGGTCCGCGAGCGGGGCCGTGCCGCCGGCGGCGAGCGGTTCGACCGCCGGCTGACCGTCTACCGCCGGCTCCGCGAACGGGGTGTCGTCCCCAAGACCGGTTTCAAGTTCGGCGCCGACTTCCGTACCTACGCCGACGTCGACAGCGTCGACGACCTGGGTCACTCCGAACTCCTAGTCCGAGTGCTGCCGGCCGGCGTCGTCCGGTCGCCGCGGGAGCTCGCGCTGGACGTCCGGCTGGCCCACGGCGTCCGCAAGCGGATGGTCTTCGCGCTCGTCGACGGCGACGACGTCGAGTGGGTATCGGTCGGCCGGCTGACGCCCTGATCCGGTCCGCCGTGGGTCGGGCCGTCCGGCGGCGTCAGAGGAACCGCCGGACGTCGGCGACCGCGTCGCCGCGGCCGTCCCCACCGTCGACGGGGACCTCGTCGAACCAGTCGGCGGTCCGGTCGTCGCCCTCGACCCCGGGGTCGGCCTCTCCGGCCGGTGAGGCGCCGACGACGACCTGGAACGTCACGCTGTGCGGTGAGTCGGCGCCCTCGACGCGGTGCTCGACGCGCCGGACGGCCCGCACTCCCTCGAGTGCGACCGGCCCGCCGGCGGGTTCGGCGGCCGTCTCGCGGGCGACCGCCGCCCAGTCCTCGTCCGGGCCGACGGTGCGGTTCGGCAGGACGGCGTCGTCGCCAGCGACGAGGACGAGCACCTCGCCGTGCTCGTTCGTCACGCCGACGACGACGCGGCCCGCCGCGTCCGCCGCACAGTGGGATTCGTCGTCGTGGACGTACCTCCGCTCGTCGTACTCGACGTCCTCACGCTCGCGGAGCCGCGCCGGCTCCAGCGGGACGCCGATGGCGGTTCGCTCCGTCGCTGCTGTCGAATCTGGTATGTTTCCTGTCATTTCACGTGAGCCACTGCCGCTCATCGAGCGATGCACCGACGCCAAACCGACCGAGAGTCGTTTTTCTCCCTCGGATACAACGGATAGCAGCTACTACCGGAAAACAGTTATCATATCGGTTTAATTTACTCTCCACTTACCATTTCGGACGTCTCGTTTTTAACCTTTTCGCCGGTGCCGGCCGTGACACGTCCCCACGGCGGCGGAAGAACTACCTCCATCCGGGTCGGCCCCCTGCGTATGCGGTCCGCTTTCCGACTCGCGTGGCGCCCGCACGGACGGAAAGCGGACGGTGTCGCGGCCGGCGGTCGTCGGGCCTCACCCGGCTGACCGCCGCCGCGGCGCCCACTCCTCGCTTCTCCGACCGCACCGTCCGCAGAGTGACCCGACCACCGACACATGACACGACGCGACGACCACGGCGAGGCGCACGGAGACGGAACCGACGAGCGGGCTGGCCGGCCCGACGACCCGCGGAAACGAACGGTTTTTGCGTCCCACGGGCCGATCTGTTGGCATTCAATGACCGACGATACCGGAGACGACCGACCGCTGCCGGACGGGGGGACGGACGTCGGCGCCGACGCCGACGGCGTGGCGCTGGACCCGTGGGGGTCGTCGGCCGTCGACGACTACCGGAAGCTGTTCGAGGAGTTCGGCATCGAGTCCTTCGACGACGTCATCGGCGAGGTAGGCGATGCGGAACGACGAGCCGTTCGCCGCGCTGTCGGGGTTCATGCCGACCGGCGACCCCCACATCGGCCACAAGCTGGTGTTCGACGAGTTGATCTGGCACCAGCAGCACGGCGGCGACGTCTACGGCCTCATCGCGGACCTGGAAGCCCACGCCGCCCGCGGGCTCGACTGGGGCGAGATCGACGAGCACGCCGAGAGCTACCTGCTATCGCTGATCGCGCTGGGGTTCGATCCCGGAGAGGGCGAGATATACCGGCAGTCGACCAACCGCGAGGTCCAGGATCTGGCGTTCGAACTCGGCACGAAGGCCAACTTCTCGGAACTGGGCGCCATCTACGACTTCGACGGCGAGACGGAGGTGTCGTACATGCAGTCGGTCGTCACCCAGATGGCCGACATCCTCTACCCGCAGGCCGGCGACCCGAAGCCGGAGGCCTACGCCAGCTTCGAACTCGAGGACGACGAGCGCGAACTCGTCGCCCGCGCCCACGAGGCCCTGTCCGGCGACGACGAGAGCGACGGGGAGTCGGACGTCCGGTGTGCGGAGGCCGCCGACTGGCTCGCCGAGGAGTCGCCGGACGCGACGGCGCTGTGGGACGCCGTCGAGACACTGCGGGCCGGCGGCAAGGAGCCGCTTCGACCGCGGGTTCGCGTGTTGGACCGCAACGCCACCGACGAGGCCTTCGAGGCGCTCGTCGAGGCCGTCGACGGCGAGAAGCGCGTCTACGACGGCCACGTCGACTGCTTCGAGCTGGACCGCGAGGCCGCCGAAGAGCTGGCCCGCGAGATCGAGGTCGACCACGGCGGCTACGGCTTCCTGCCGCCGTCGTCGGTCTATCATCGGTTCATGACCGGGCTGACCGGCGGGAAGATGTCCTCGTCGGTGCCGGCCTCCCATATCAGCCTGCTGGACGATCCCGAAGAGGGCTACGACAAGGTGATGGCCGCGACGACGGGCGGCCGCGAGACCGCCGAGAAGCAGCGCGAGCTCGGCGGCGAGCCGGACGACTGTCCCGTTTACGAGCTGTACGCTTACCTGCTGGCGGAGGCCGACGACGACTTCGCCGCCGAGGTGTACGAGGAGTGTGCGACCGGCGAGCGGCTCTGCGGCGGCTGCAAGGAGCAGGCCGCCGAGCTGATGGCGGCGTTCCTCGAGGAACACCAGGAGAAACGCGAGGAGGCCCGGGAGCTGCTCGCCGACCTCGGGGTCGACCTCGACGGCGACCGGCGCTGATGGCCCGGCGCTGCTGGCTGGTCGAGCGGACCTACACCGACCGCGACACCATCGTCCTGGTGTACGCGACGCCGGACGGCGAGCGGTCGTCCCGCAAGGAGCTTGCGGGGCCGACGATCGAGCGGACGACGGTGACGGCCGCCGTCGCGGTCGACGACGACGACCTCGAGGCGGTCGACGACGAGGCGACCCGCCGGCGGTACGCCGCGGAGGTCGACCACGTCCGGGCCGCCTTCGACCCGGATGGCCCACTCTAACACACTACAGAAGAGCCTCAAGGTCTATAGTCCGTCGGTCTGAAGCGAAACCCGACATGGTCGCCATACAACTGGACGACGTTCACAAGTCGTTCGGCACCGTCCGCGCGCTGCGGGGGGTCGACCTCGAGGTCGACGAGGGCGAGGTGTTCGGCTTCCTCGGCCCGAACGGGGCCGGCAAGTCCACCACCATCAACATCGTGTTGGACTTCGTTCGGCCGGACCAGGGCAGCGTCAGTGTGCTCGGACACGACGCCAACGAGGAGACCGTCCCGGTCCGGGAGCGGACCGGCGTGCTGCCGGAGGGGTTCGACCTCTACGAGCGGCTGACCGCCCGCGAGCACCTCCGCTTCGCCATCGAATCGAAGGAGGCCGACCAGGATCCCTACCCCCTGCTGGAACGGGTCGGCCTCGAGGACGCCATCGACCGGAAGGCCGGCGGCTTCTCGACCGGAATGCGCCAGCGGCTCGCCCTGGCGATGGCGCTGGTCGGCGACCCCGACCTGCTCATCCTCGACGAGCCCACCTCCGGGCTCGACCCCAACGGCGCCCGCGAACTGCGGGACATCGTCGAGAGCGAGGCCGCCGACGGCACGACCGTCTTCTTTTCATCGCACATCCTCGGGCAGGTCGAGGCCGTCTGTGACCGTGTCGGCATCATCCGCGAGGGCGAACTCGTCGCCGTCGACAGCATCGGCGGCCTCCGGGAGAACGTCGGCGGCGGTTCGACGCTCGTCGTCGAGGTCGACGAGGTGCCGGACGACGTCGCCCACCGGCTGAAGAGCCTCGACGGCATCGATAGCGTCTCCGTCGACGGCCGGACGCTCCGGGTCGGCTGCGACGACGACGAAAAGACCACCGTCATCGACGAACTCGAAGGGATGGGCGCGACCGTCGAGGACTTCTCGACGGAGGAGGCCCCGCTGGAGGACCTCTTCGCCGCCTACACGGAGGGCGAGGCATGAGCGTCCTCGCGGTCGCCGAGAAGGACTTCCGGGACGCCGTCCGCTCGCGGCTGATGATCGTCGTCGCGGTGATGTTCGTCGCGCTCACCGGCGGCGGCGTATTGCTTGCCACCACGGCCGGCGGCGAGGCGTCTCTCGGCATCCTGGGGGCAATCGGCGCCCTCCGGAGCGGAACGGCGATCTTCGTCCCCATCATCGCGCTGGGTATCGCCTACCGAGCTATCGCCGGCGAGCAAGCGAGCGGGAGCTTGAAACTGCTGCTGTCGCTTCCCAACTCCCGGCTCGACGTCGTTCTCGGGAAGTTTCTCGGGCGGGCAGCCGTCGTCACCGTCGCGATCGTCATCGGATTCGTCTCCATGCTCCTGGCCGCCGCACTCACCGTCGACCAGGGGATTCAGCCCGAGGTCATCGTCGTGTTTATGCTGTCGGCGCTGCTTTTGGCCATCGTCTTCATCAGCATCGCGGTGAGCGTCTCGGCGTTCACCAACTCGACGTTCGCCGCCGCCATCGGCTCGTTCAGCTTCTTCATCCTGTTTCAGTTCGCCTGGCGGGGCCTCATCTTCCTGATTCGGTACGCCGTCAACGGGTTCAGCTTCGAGGACATCCCCGCCGAAGCGCCGGATTGGGTAGAGGTCATGACGATTCTGAACCCTCAGACCGGCTGGACACAGGCCGACCGATGGCTCGTCAACCGCGTCGCCGACTCCCAGGAGACACAGCAGACGGCCGACGCCTTCTACCTCGAGCCCTGGTTCGGCTTCGTGGTGTTGGGGCTGTGGATCGTCCTGCCGCTCGTCGTCGGCTACCTCCGCTTCGAGTCGGCGGACCTCTGATACCGGTCGTCGCGGGTCGTTCGACCACGTGGAGGCGAGGTCGATCCGACACATCGAACCCGAGCCCCCGATATCGTGTCACGGACAGTTGCGACGACCGAGACGAGCCGTCGGTCGACCGTCGAACGGCCGTCTGACGGGTGGCCCGCGGCGCCGCCGTCGTGCGGTTTCACTTCCGGTCCGCATGGCCGGGGTTTATTACCTCGTCACGCCCAGGGCGAGACGCACACGCTCCTTTCCCCTTTCGACGCACGCCCGCCAGCGGCGGCGCCGTCCCGGAAGGCATACGCCGGGGCGGTAAGTATTGCAGGCATGCTCGAATACGCCGACGTCATCGCGGCGCGGGACCGCGTCGCGAGGACGGCGCGGGAGACGCCGCTCGAGCGCTCGAACACGTTCTCGACGTGGACGGGCGCCGACGTCCACCTGAAGCTGGAGAACTTCCAGCGGACCGGCTCGTTCAAGATCCGCGGCGCGACGAACCGGATCGCCCAGTTGAGCGACGACCAACAGGCGGACGGCGTCGTCACCGCCAGCGCCGGCAACCACGCCCAGGGGGTCGCGCTGGCGGCCAGCCGGATCGGCGTCGACGCGGCCATCGTGATGCCGGAGCACGCCCCCATCTCGAAGGTAAAGGCCACGGACGACTACGGGGGCGAGGTCGTCCTCCACGGCGCCGACTACGACGCCGCCGCCGAGCGCGCCCACGAGATCGAACGGGAGACGGGCGCGACGTACGTCCACGCCTTCGACGACCGGGCGGTGATGGCCGGCCAGGGGACGCTCGGACTCGAGATCGTCGAACAGCAGCCCGACGTCGACACCGTGGTGGTTCCCATCGGCGGCGGCGGCCTCATCGCCGGCGTCGCCACCGCCGTCACCGCCGAGACGGACGCCCGCGTCGTCGGCGTCCAGGCGGCCGGCGCCTCCAGCGTTCCCGAGTCGCTCCGGAAGGGCGAAATCGTCGAGCGGGCGTCGGTCGACACCATCGCCGACGGCATCGCCACCCGCCGGGTCGGCGACCTGACGTTCGAGGTCATCGAGAAGCGCGTCGACGAGGTCGTTACCGTCACGGACGCCGAGATCGCCACCGCGGTGACGGCGCTGCTGGAGCGCTCGAAGACGCTCGTAGAGGGCGCCGGCGCGGTGTCGCTGGCGGCGGTGCTGGCGGAGCGATTCGACTACGACGACGACGAGACCGTCGTGGCGGCGCTCTGCGGCGGCAACATCGACCTCAACGTCCTGACGAACGTCGTCCGGCGGGGACTCGTCGAATGCGGCCGGTTCCTCCGTATCCGGACCGTCCTGAAGGACCGTCCCGGCGCTCTCCAGGAACTGGTCGACCTGCTCGCCGACACCCGCACCAACGTCTACGCCGTCGAACACGACCGCGCCTCCAAGGACATCGCGGTCAACGCCGCCGAGGTCGAACTCGACCTCGAAACCCGGGGCCACGAACACGTCGCCGAACTGCTCGACGCCCTGGAGGCCGCCGGCTACGAGGTCGAGGTACTGGTGTAAACTACCCTACCCTACTCCCTCGGCACATACGCGCCTCGGTCCTTGATGATTAGGGCCGCCGGCAGAGCAAAGCTCTGCCAAGGCCTCGAAAGGCGAAGCCCTTGGGTGGCTTTAATCATGGGTCACCAAGAGTTCCGCCTACGACGACGTGATGGCGGACGTCGACGCCGCGCTTGAGGCTGGCCTCGCGCCGGTAAAACTCGACATGGTCGCCTTCGAGCGGAGCGCCGGCTACGTCCCGGAGATGGCCGGCCGCGTCGCCGCCAGCGTGGGGCTCCAACTCGAACTCATCGAGTACATGCCGAAACTGGCCGGCCGGCTGGAGTGGGCCGTCGACATCGGGCGCGTCCATGAATGGCTCGCAGAATGGACCAACAGAATCGAGCACCGCGAGATGTACGACCGGCGCCGCTACTAGGTCGGCTCCGACGACGACACGGCGACCGCGACCGGCATGATCGAGACCGTCGACCCTGTCGAGAACCCGACCTTCTGCATCAACTGCCACCGCGTGCGCGTCACCCGCGAAGGGTATCTGAAAGGCTGTCCCGACCGCAACGACGACCTCCGAAGCATGGGCGAGATGACGAAACCCGAAATCCGGGAGGCGCTCCGCGAAACGGTTGCCAATCAGGTACCGTTCTACGGTGAATGTATGATAGAAAACAACGGCGAGTGGCATTTCAATGGGTAAATGCATCAGCACCTGATCCGAACACTCAGAAATTTTCGGGAGTAGGAAACTCCGAAGGTGGATCAGAGTATTTTGTGACACTGACAGAGAGCAATAATGGTCATATTATATAAATACAATCATGTGCAGAATAAATATTATTAATTGATTCTCTGAACTCGTCGTAAGTATTAAGTCATTAGTGGGTAGGATTGTGTTATGGATGAACCAATTAAACGAAGAAAAGTTGTAACGATGTCTGTCGGAACGGCCGGTGGAATGACGATCACTGGATTTTCTGGACTGGCCTCGGCGGACGAATGTGATTACGGTGAGAGTGAGGCCCCATTCGAAAAAATTAAAGATGCGGCTGAAACAGCCGTTTGTGAGACCAACGATGCTGTAGAGGAACTAGAGGGACGCATTGAGGACCTGAACATTCATGAGGACTGCGCATGGAAACAGGACTCCAGCTCACCATACTATCTAAGAGTTGACCCTGACTGTGAGCCAGATATCCCCTTCGACGGTGAGGGCTGTGGTGATACAACGTACAATTCATTTGACAATGGTGATGTCATGAGCAAATATCTCTGGTTGAGTGACAAAGATGCAGAGGCGTTTGCAGATGCAATGGAGAACGGAATGCCTGTAGCCGTTGGATTTGCGCTCGGAGCAGCTGCTGGTGCTGCTGCTGCCGGACCTGCTGGTGGTGGTATAGTTGGCATCGTTGGCGCGGTTTTAGGTGTTGCGATAGGTGAAGTAGGCGATGAGATAAGAAATAAAAACGAAGGATGTGGTGTCAGACTCCGAGTAATCCATCCCGAGTTCGAAAGGGGCGAAGTGCTCGAAGACATCGTCGATAGCAAAGATGACTACAGCTTCCAAATTAAGGCGCAGTCCGAAGATTAAAGCTAAGTGATAACATATCAAAACTAATTAATGAGTACGAAGCTTCGGGATGAACATATAAGTACAGCGATGGGCGATAAATGTAGTATTTTAATGTATACCTGTTCTTGCTGACCGATTACGGCCACCCGGTTACCGATCACGCGTGAGGGACCTGACGCTGGAGACATCGCGGATATCGCCCGGGATACTAAGCCCGATGTCGTCCCAGACGGCGTGCCGTGGTCGATTGGCTACCCTCGTGCCGGGCGGGCGACGCCGTCAGGCGCTGCCGAATGCGCGAGCGGCGCGAGCCGCGAGCACGGGCTGGTCCGCCCGGACCGACGTTCGCACGAACGGCGTAAGCCGTGCGGGTATCGGACGCACCCGGGTTCTCCGCGCGGTCATCACTGCCCTGGCGGGTGACTCGGGCGGGAATTGATGACGCGTAGACGGCGATAGCCCGTCCGGTCAATCAGTGTTCGGATCGGCCGCGGGGTCCGTTCGTGTCGGCGGCCGCAGCCCGGTATTACTGTGTGTGCCACCTCCCGTAAGAGGGTGACTGATCTGATTGCTGGGTACGCCGGGTACAACGCGTTCGCCCGCAAGTGGCATTCAGGGGCTCTCGCCGACTACGACGTCTCGCCCGATGAGACACGGGGACGGGGCGACCGTCAGAGCCAGTCGACGAACGTCCCCTCGACGAGCGTCTCCGTCTGGTTGTCGATGTAGTCGGCCTGCATACCCCAGATGGCCTCCGCGAGCGGCTCGCCGCGGTCGACTCGGTCGGCGACCAGCCGGCGTTTCCACCGGGCCGGCGTCACGCGGCGGTCGACCCGCTCGCGGAGCGGTTTGATGTAGCGGTTGGCCTCCTCGGCGCCCAGCCCCCGCAGCTCCAGGCCGTCGCGGGCCAGCTCGAACAGCTCGGCGTACAGCTCGCCGGTGTCGGTCGTCCCACGGCAGCTCGTAGAGGGGGTGTTCCCGTCGGGGGAGACTCTCCAACAGCCCGGCGAACACCGCCAGCAGCGCGACGGTGTCGCGGACGGTCGGCTGGGCCGGCAGCGGGCGGAACTCGATACGGGCGTTGGCGCTCTCCCGGGTCGGGCCGTCGAACACCGGCCGCACCCACCGCCAGTAGCTGCCGTGTTTGTGCCGGAAGTGCGCGAAGCGGTCGTCGAAGCGGCCCTGCTCGTCGATGAGCCGCGGAACGACCGTCTCGTCGTCGGCGATGCGCTGGGTGGCCGCCTCGATGCTGTCGACATCCTCGGGGAAGGTCACCTTCTTCGAGTCGGCGGGGTTCAACACGGACTCGAACACCGGCACCCGGTTTTCCATGTAGCCGTCGGCCAGCACCGTCTCGGCGTCGGCGTCGTAGAGGTCCGGCGGGAAGAACGGCGAGTTGACCGCCACCGCCAGCAGCGGGCCGGCGACCCGCAGCGCGTACCGGAAATACTCCGGCAGGTCCTCGGCGTGGGCCGTCTGGTAGTGCGGCTGGATGGAGGTGATGAGCGCCTCCGGCATCACCGTGTCGGCGTCCATGGAGACGTGTGGCGCCTCGAGCTGCAGTTCCGCCGCGTAGTCGGTGTTAGCCATGACGTGGTACCGCACCGAGTTGGTCATGTTGGTCGCCATGCGGATGCCGTCGGCCTCGATGCTGTCGGTGAGGTACTCCGAGGCCGTCTCGCCGATCGGCGGCACCGTCCAGAGGCCGTCGCTGACCAGCGCCATCTCCTCGCAGGTGACCTCCCGGCGGGCGGCGTCGAGCTTCGCCTGCACCTCCGCCTCCTGGGCGCGGAGGCCGTACCGGGACAGCGGCTGCGGCGTCGTACACAGCTCGGCGTTGTGGAGCCCCAGCTCCTTCTCGAATCCGATGTACTCCAGCAGCCGCCGTGGGACGCGCATCAGCGCGTCGGTGTCGTCGTCGACCGCGTAGAACTCGTACTCGAGGCCGACGATGGCCTGCGGGTTGTCGAACGTTCCGGCGGCGAGCTCCTCGCGCAGGACCTCCAGCTCTCCGGCCACCCGGGAGGCGAACTCCTCTTCGTCGACGGCGAGCGCCTCGGCGACCCGCGCGGCGAGCTCTGAGGCTGACATAGGTTGCCCTGTGGCGTGAAGTAATGTCAAACGTGCGGCTCCGGCGGGCCCCGACCCCCGCCGTTTCGGCTGGAGATCCCCCCTCAGTCGGTCCGCGCCCGCTCGAACGGCCGCGGTGGTAGTCGCAGCTCCTCGAGGTCCGGCATGTGCTTGACGTTGAACACGATCGACAGCTCCTCGGTCAGGGGTTCGCCGACGCAGGACAGCCGGACGCCGCGGTCGACCATCTCCGCGGGGAGGATGTGGTCGACCGGCGTCGACAGTTCGCCCTCGACGAGGACGACCGCACAGTTCGCACACGCGCCGCCGCGGCAGGCGAACGGCCACGCGAAGCCGCGGCGCTCGGCGGCCGCCAGCAGCGTCTCGTCGGCCTCGACGCGGAACCGGCCGTGGTCCGTCGCCCCGAGGTCCGCCGCCGCGGCCCGCCCGAAGAGGTCGTCGTCCGCCAGCGACCAGCCGTAGTCGTCGAACACCTCGAAGTTCAGGTACTCGACCTCGGCGCTCCCGGGTCCGGGGTCGGAGTTGGAATCGGTGCCGGCGCCGGTGTCCGCATCGGGCGTCACTCCAGCCGTCCGGGTCCTGTCGGTGTCGGCATCGGCGTCGGGCCCGCTTCCGCCGGTGTCGGCGTCAGCGTCGGGTCCGCCCTCGTCGGCGTCCGGTAGGTCGGCCTCACCGGAGCGGATCGTCTCGTAGGCGGCCTTGACGCGCTGGAACTCCTCGACGGAGCCGCCCCGGTCCGGATGAGCCTGCTTGGCGCGGCGCCTGTACGCTCGCTTCAACTCGGCGTCGTCGACGTCCGGGTCGACGCCCAACACCTCGAACGGGGAACCCACGTCCGGGAGTAGTCGGATCGGAGACAAAAGCCTTCCTTCGGCGGCGAGGGTGGTATTCAGATGATACTCCGAGTTATTCGGTCATCCACCGAAGCCCCCTCCCGCTCGCCGGTGGAGGCTCACGGGGCGCTTCGCTCACCGGCAGC